>BPTO01000207.1 GCA_023705985.1 Candidatus Heimdallarchaeota archaeon
GAAAACAGTTCAACAGCCAATAATACGAGATAATACAATTGAAAATTCTGTTCTGGGTATGACAATAACTTCATCAGGTCCTTATATCTATCAGAATACTATCACTAACGCCTCTATAGCAATGGATTTAATTTCTGTTACAAAAGCTTCAATTGAAGATAATATCTTTAATGAAATTCATGATATGGCAATTCAAGGGGTTTCTTCTAGTAGCACTCAAGTTTTTGATAATGAATTCAATGATTTAAACATAGGTATGTTCTTGACATCGACTCCATTCGAAACTTACTCTAATACGTTTAACAACGTCACAACAGGTATTTTTGTTTTCGATACAGATACAATAGAAATTTATGAAAATACTTTCAATCAAGTAAGTGACATTGCTATAATAATTGAGGAATCGCAAAGAACAGAAGTTTATGAAAACATAATAATTGACGCCTTAAGAGGAATTTCGATAGAGCAAGGAAGGTATAATGTTGTATTAAGGAATTCTTTGACGGGTGTGGATGAAGGAATAGCCATTATTGGAGGGAGACAGATAGAAGTATTAGGAAATTCTATTGAGGACACTGTCTCAGGAATTTATATGGAACAAAGTAAATCTTCAATTATTACAGCTAATACTGCAATAAATGCCACATTTGGAATAAGTATATGGTCATCGCCAGAAGCTAAAATTGCTTCAAACGGAGTTTTTGAATCAAAATATGGAATTAGTATTTGGTTCTCAGAATTAGTAACACTAAGTGGTAACATCCTCAACACTTCAGATATTGGTGTTGTTGGAAGAAATTCCTTTAATCTAATTATAAAAGATGGTGATTTCAAGGTTCTTAATTATGGTGTACAAGTCATCCAATGTGTCAATGTTGGATTGAGCGGAAACACTTTTGCTCAAATATCTACTGATGCCATAGTTGTTAAAAATAGTATTAATTTCAATGTTTATGATAATAATTTCTTGGATGATATCAATAGCATAGCTCAAATCGAAGAAAGTTTAGGTGATTTTGATATTATTGGGGATAATGGAACTATAGTAGGAAATTACTATGTAGATAGTTCTAGTGACGTAGTATTCATCACAGTCGCAACATACGAAGGAAAATCATATGATATATATGACAATGGTACAAGAACCGCTCCTTACCAACCCGCTCCCACAATAGAGTTTGTGACTCAAGGTGTAGCAAAACCAACAGATATGGATGAAGTCTCAGTTGAAACACAAGTTTTTCAACCACAAGGATTAGAAGTTCAAGTATATATTGAGTATCTTCCATCATTAGTAAATGAATTCATCACACAAGATATCTCTGACACAAATACAAGTTTCGGTAGTATAGGCTCAATATTCTCTTACATCGGACATATACCTGTTTTTGCATATGACTATACAATTATTTACAGAATAAAGGTAAATTATACAACTCTTACCGAATCATTTAACGTATATTCTCAAAATTACTCCTACACAGTAGGTCAAACAGAAAATACTCCTTTCATAATCAACACACCACGTGTGTATTATGAATATATCAATGATGATAATGAGCTTGTATCTGCATTATCTACTGTATTCTTTGAAAATGTAGAATATTGGATAGAAGTATCAATTACAGAAAGAGAGGATGTAATGGTAGTTGAAGGAAGAAGACAGGTAAATATTAGTTATGAATTATATAGTCCAATCGATGATAGTACCAATAACTATTCAGCTGTCATGTTTTACAATGACACTTCTTACAAATACCTTTATGAAGACTTAGGAACCTATGTAGCAGGAACAGTAATTAAATACTATATTACTGTAATGGATACAAATGGGACTATTCATAGATCAATCCCAATATATGAAATGTCATACCTCCCTCCATCAGTAGAAGATGCTGGTTTCGAAGGAGCAACATTGTTAATGATTGGTGGATTATTAGTATTTATACAAACTATTGTAGTATTCAGAAGAAGGAATAGGAAAAACGAAGAAAAGTAGTTGTTTCTATCTTCTTCTCTCTGTTTTATTTTTCAGTGTTAACATTCTTTCGAAAATTTAGAATTCACGTATGCTTGAATGAAAAAGTACATAAATTCATCAACTATTGGTGGAATGAGTTAAATGCAAACAGTACCTAAAAGTAAGAAAAGTCTTGTTAATCGATCAAAACTTATGCAACAACTCTTCATTGGAGCAGTAGTTGCAGCATGTTTATTATATGCTTTCTTAGCTCCTAATGTTAGTCCTATAATTAAAACAATTGCAAGCATTGCTGTAGGGCTTGTTGTAACCATAATTGTAGCACACTATCTTTTAGCATTAATAGCACATAGAGGTTCTGCTGTAGCTGCTGTTGCAAATGAATTTGTATACATGTTTCTTGGTATTCCAATTGGTGTTATTGCAGCTGGTTATCTTCCTGTTTCTATTATTATTCTCGTCTTGAAACCTGAAAGTAACTGGATAACAATTCCTATCTTTATTCTTGTTGGAGTTCTGCAACTTCTATCTATAATATATCTCATAAGACGTTATATACAAGACAAAGGTCAAAAAAATCTGATTGAATATTTTAGATATTCATTCGACCGAAGAAGAAGAAATCGCGACCATAAAAGAACAAAAGAGAGAACTGCAGAAATTGATAGTTTTTATTCTCGTTTTGAAAGTGTTTCTGATCGAATCGCCAAAAAGAGAGAAGAACAAGCAGCAGATCCTCAAAAATTTGATGTTAAACAACTTTTAACAGATTTAAGAAAGAAACATGTTTTGGGGGTGTTATGCTGGAATTGCTCACAAGATAATGATAAAGATGCACAGTTTTGCTCTGGTTGCAGAGCTCCTCTAAAGAGACAAAAAGATGATTAAGACTAACACATCATTTTTTCATGCAGTTGAATATAAAATGAAGACTAAAACTAAGGACAATTTTCTGATAATCTTTGATTTTGATGGGGTTATAGTAGATTCCAAGGATGCTTATGCACTGCAAATGCAAGATACAATTGAAAAAGTAAGTGGATTAAAAATTGATAAACGCGTTTTTGAAGAAAGAGTTGGAAATACTGATCAAAAAAGTGATTTCATAGAGTTTTTGAAAACAGAAGAGACCGAAATAATAAATCAAGCTGTTCAAATTTATGCTAGTTTAACTGACAAATATTCAAGCTTGCGAAAGCTCTTCCCGAAGGTTAGAACATCATTATTCCGTATCAATAAGAAATACTATACAGGCATAGTTTCTCGAAAAAGTCAAAATAGGCTAGAAAGATGGTTAGAGTATTACGAAATAGCTGATTTCTTTGATGTAGTAATAGGAACACTAGAAAACAGTAAAGCAAAAGCTATTTTGCGTATTGCTGAAAAACTCTCTGTAAGCAAGGAAAACACTGTGATGATAGGTGATACAGAGTTTGATATAATAAGTGCAAAAGATGCAGAAGTTATTAGCATTGTAGCTATGTATGGGACTACTCAACCAAAAAAAGTTCTAGAACTAAAACCAGACTATCAAATTAGGAGTTTTGATGAAATCGAATTGCTTGTTGAACAAATTCGATTAGAAAAGTAGTGAAAAAGGAAAGACTACAAACTTAAAAATGCCTATCCATTGTTTTTAATATGGAAGTTGGTTTCTTACAATTTCAACCAGAATTTTGCAATGTTGAAGTGAATCAAAACAAGATATTTTCTTTTGTTGAGAAAGCGAAAGGTTTTGATTTGCTTGTTCTCCCAGAGCTAGCGAACTCTGGATATGTTTTTACAAAGAGAAGCGAACTAGAAAAAGTTGCTGAAACAATCCCTTCAGGATATTTTGTGGAGAAACTCATTGAATTAGCCAAACAAAAAGATGGTTTCATTATAAGTGGTGTCTGTGAGAAGAAAGAAGCAGTTTTTTTCAACTCTTCAGTTATTGTAGGACCGGAAGGGTATATTGGAAAATATAGGAAAATTCATTTGTTCGACAGAGAGAAGCTGTTTTTTGAACCTGGATTAAAGACGTTCGAAGTATTCGAAATAAGAGAAGCAAAAGTAGGTATGATGATTTGTTTTGACTGGATTTTTCCTGAATCAGCTAGAATACTAGCTTTGAAGGGCGCAGAGATAATTGCTCATCCAGCAAACTTGGTTCTACCGTATAGTCAAACAGCAATGTTAGCTAGATCGATTGAAAACAAGGTTTTTACAATAACTGCAAACCGAATTGGTAAAGAAGAGAATAGTGGAATAAGCTTAACTTTCACAGGTCAAAGTCAAATAACTTCACCAGAAATGGAAATCTTGGCTCAAGCATCAAAAAATCAAGAGGAAATTAGATTCGTTGATATTGATTGCAAACTCGCTAGAAATAAATGGATAAATGAGAGGAATAATCTATTTGATGACAGAAGAAAAGAATTGTATGATGTGCTCTAAAATCGAATCATAATCTTTTTATCATTGATATCTATGTAAAAATCATGCGCTCCTTAATTATTTTAACACAGTCAGAATCAAAAAGAATCATTGCAAAAGGTTTAGTTGAACACCCACTAGTCCAAGAAGCCCTTAAAAGTGGTAAAATCTTTGTAGCAAGAGGTTCAACAAATGCTTATTTTCTTGAAGAATTGTTAGAAGAATCATTCGAAAAATCTCATTATATAGCTGGACAAGTAACTGGTGATAAGGATAAACTGTTCAGATATGGTGCATTGAATGCTGAAAAAAGACTGCCTGAAATTATACTCGAAAAAGGCGAAAAAAGAGTTGTCAAGCCAGGAGAATATGATATAACCAGTTTTACAAGTAATGATATCATAATTAAAGGTGGAAATGTATTGGGTTCAGATGGGATAGCAGGTGTTTATTTAGCTCATCCAGCTGCAGGAACTATAGGAACTGTGATGCCTGTAGCTGTTGCACGTGGAATTCCAATAATTTCTCCAGTTAGTCTAATAAAGCGTATAGAGTTAGGAGTATGGGAACTAGCACAGATTATGGGAAATCAAACTTTTAATCCTGATTATGTTCAAGGTTTACCTATAGGAATTATGCCCATCCTTGGAGAAGTCTTTACAGAACTTGATGCACTGGAACTTCTTTACCCAGAACTGTACTTTGTTCACATAGGCTCTGGTGGTGTTGGAAAAGCAGAAGGTTCAGTACATTTCTTGATGGAAGGAGAAGAAGAAAAAATAAAATCAGCATACACAGAAATCACGAACCTCATCCGTAATGAAGATCAGTATCAACCAGATTTAGATTAATTAGTGTAATAAATTGAAGTTGCTGATTCTGTCGAAAGGCTATCAAATGCAATATACCAATCAGTTAGTAGTGGAACTGAATTTATGCCAAGAGAAAAAGAAAGGAAGTTTTTCCTTTTCTTCTCTTATTTCTTTTCAATCAGATTTATTAATATGAATTCAGATACTTTAGTGTTAATAAGTTCTTATCGAACATAACATATTGGTGAATTATATGCACTCCTCCATTCAAGATGAGTTAGAAAGAATTCAGCAGGACTACATCAAGGGTGATTTCCTTAATTCGATAGCTGAACTAGATGAGTTGCTGAAAAAAGAAGAAATTACGATAGAAGAAAGAATAAAAGCTAAAATACTTAAAAGCCAAATAGTCAATTCTCTTACCCTTTTAGGTTATGAACATAGCTCTTACGACTACGGGATGAAATTAGCTCAGGAAGCAATACGAGAAAGCAGAGATATTAATGATAAGAATCTGAAATTTGATTCTCTTCTAAACTTAGAATTAAGTTATTTTTACTTAAATGAATGGCAAGAATTACAAAAATTACATGCTGAAACCATACCAATGTTTGATGAACTTGAACCTAGCAAGGATTTAGATTATCTAATACGTAAGGCTAAAATTTATATTTTTAAAGGAATACTCCCATTACTAAGAACTTATACCGGAGAGAGCTCTACAGAAGAAGAACTAGAAAAAGGTTTCCAGATTTTAATTGAAGGAGAGAAATTTTGTGAGAAAAATAATCTGCCGATTTATCAAATAACTAGTCTTATGAATATAAAATTCATTCTGACAAATCGAGGAGAACTAGATTCAGCTTTAGAAGAGAATCAAATTTCAGATTCTTATC
>BPTO01000208.1 GCA_023705985.1 Candidatus Heimdallarchaeota archaeon
TGATTCACGACCCTCTTTTACTTATAATGGACGAACCTTTAACTGGTTTAGATGCGAAATCTTCCAAAGTTGTTAAAGAAATCTTAGAACTTCATAAAGAGAGAGGGGGCTCTGTTATTTTCTCCACTCACATTCTTGAAGTTGCTGAAGAGATGTGTGATCGCATCGCAATCATGGACAGGGGAAAGATTATTGCAATGGGAACAGTTGAAGAGTTATCCAAAAGGGCTAACAAGGTAGGTGCAGATTTAGAAGATATTTTTCTTAAACTTACAAATCAAGATGAATCAGTTAATCATATCGTGAAAAACCTTCGAAAAATGATAAACGGTAACAAATGAAGCTGATACATTATGTTGAGTAACAAAAAACTTTATCGAATATCTAAGAAAGTTTATCGCGAAGGCATTCTTCATAGTCAACTACAATCAGCTGGTAGTGACCAAGCTCGCTTTTTGGAGAAAATTGAAAAAGATAAAATGCAAAGATCACAAGATATCATCTTAAAAATCGTATCTGCGATATATATTGCCGGTTTAATTGCAATTCCAATAATCTCCCTAATAACAATACATTCAACTTTAAGTAGTGAAATAAATCCTAGCTGGGTAGCTTTTGTGGGAAGTCTTTCGATAAGTGGATTTCTTGTAATGCAACCTATTGTTCTTTTAGTTTTTACGTTTATGTTCACTTATGGTTTAATGTCTGGAGGACCCTACAAATGGATTCAAACTTTACCTTTAGTTAAAAAGATATAGAAAAGATTGGATTTTTTACTTTCCTTAGAAGTATAAATGTCCAGTTAATTTCTATGTCCTTAGTTCTCCCTATTGCTACTATAGTGAGTATTGTGCTAGTATTAGGTTCTGAAATTAGTGTTCTTAGTCTAGTTCTGTTGGTTATCACTAGTTTGTTTTTATCCATAGTTAACCTTGTTTTTGATCTGAGTCTCTTGGTACTTATAAGCAGAAAAATGGCTATAATTATGGGAGATCAAGAAACTAGCAGTAGAAAAACAAGTATTGTTCGAATTGTGAGTATGATACTCTATTTTTCAGTCTCGATGGGTGCAATGTATCTTATACAAATAGCTGTAGCTAAAATTCCCGAACTTTATGTTTTACAGATTTGGTCTGCAGGTTCAACTAATATTCTGAACATCATTCTAAGTATTATTCCATTCCCTTTTGCAGGAGGATACTTGTTAACAATTCTAGCAATGGATTTTTCAAATGTTACTGGAATATTATTAGGTGGTTCGATTCTTGGTGTAATACTCTTTGTCGTTCTCACTTATTTTATATACAAAAAAGCTCTCTCAACTTTAAGAAAAATATCTTCTACAGAACTTAAAAAATACAGCAAAGATAAAAAGGAAGTTCTTGTAAGGGATATCACAGTAAAAACAAACAGGCCTACCATTGCTTTTCTTAAAAGAGATTTTGCGATAATTACAAGAGAGATGAGCTCAGTCATGATAATAATCATGCCCTTTATGATCCCAATCTATCTCCTTCTTATTCCCATAGGTGATCAACAGTTCGTTGGTTCGGCAGGCCTACCAGTTGTAATGATTATGGCAATGTTTTATGTTTCCTTGGTTTCTGTCATGCTTGTAACAAACCTTACAAACATCGAATCTGGTGGTTCTACAATAACAGCGTCTCTACCGATTTCAGTAAGAGATCAAGTGAAGTCTAAGTTACCACACTTTCTAGTAGTTATGCCGCTTGCATTAATTTTAGCTATGTTAACGAAAATTGGGTTCTCACAATTTCCAACGATGATTTCTTTTGCATTAGCATTTTTACTTGCGGTACCGATAGTAGGTCTAGCTAGTTTATTTTTCAAAGTTTATCTATTTGGTAAAATGAAACATAAGATTGTCTTAGAAGAAATTAGGATTGAAAATAAATTCAAAAAGTATGTTATGGTAATTGTCTTTACATTTGTATTAATGGCTGTTTTCATTTTCGTTTCAGCTTATGGCATCCATTACATTGTAATAACAGAAGTTGTTGCCGCTATACTCTTGTATATAGCATTCAATATTATGTTTCCAAAAAAATAGGTTTCAGCTATTTTTTTTTGTTTTCATTGTTTTTCCAGAAAAAAAATAAATACTAGCTAACTTACTCATATTTCCCCAGATTGTAAGGATTGAATAATGAAAATTCTACTTACTGAAGCTTTTGGTAATGTTGGAGAAATGCTTTAATCGATTTATCTATGAAAGATTACCAAATTAGTTGCTTCGATATAAAAGAGACAAAAAAAGTCGTGTTTTTTCCTCGACAATAAGTAATCCTATATAACACGATTTAAAAACCTTAGTAGGTGGAAATGTTGAATTGGTTCATAATCACTTCAAATGCATGTAATCTTTGTTGTTCATACTGCTTAAATGAACCGCACCCTCTCTTACCAGTTCAACCTTCTTGGAATTTAGAAACTCTAAAGAATTTTATCGAAAAAGACGATAATCCAACATTAGCTTTTTATGGGGGAGAACCCTTACTTAATATCTCTTTAATAAAAGATGTAATGGATGAAATCAAAGCAGAAAACTACACTTTACAAACAAATGGACTGTTATTAAACAAAATCCCTACAAAATATTTACTAAAATTTACTGCGATCCTTGTATCACTAGACGGAGGAAGAGAAATAACCGATTATCACAGAAGTAAGGGTACATATGAGAAAATATCAAGAAATCTCCAAGAAATACGTAAAAATGGATACAACGCTGATCTAATTGCTCGAATGACGATAACTGAGAAATCAGATATTTACAAAGATGTAATTCATTTACTCAACAATGAAAAGCTAGGTTTTGATAATGTTCATTGGCAGCTTGATTGTCAATGGGATGATTTGGATCACACACGTTGGAAAAACTTCAAAGAGTGGATAGAAAATTACAATAACGGAATCAGCAACCTTGTAACCTATTGGACTAATGAAATGGAAAAAGGAATAGTAAAAGGTATAGTACCTTTTCTTGGAGTCTTTAATCACATATTGAATGATACAATAACAGATCTTCCTTGTGAAGCAGGATTGAGAAGTTTTGCTGTAAGAACGGATGGAGTTATAACTGTATGTCCACTCCCCCCAGAATATGAATTTTCTGTGGTTGGTGATATAAAAACATCAATTCCTCAAAAACTAGAAAATTCTGTCAAAGTAGAGAATCCATGTCCTTCATGTGAAATATATCACTTATGTGGAGGAAGGTGTCTTTTTGCGAATAAAACAAAATTATGGGGAGAAGAAGGATTCAATCTAGTTTGCAACTCTATTAAACATTTAGTCAATCAGCTGAAATTGATTAAACCAAAGGTTGAGAAATTAATATACAACAAAACGATTCATAAAAACTCCTTCAATTATCCAAAATTTAATAATACAACTGAAATTATACCTTAGCTAAGCTAGATTACCCACGTTGTATCAACTATGTCAATCCTATCTTCAGTGTAAATTCTTAATACTCCCTGTTTAATAAAATTTTCAACAATTTCACTTATAGTTTTAATATCCATCTTTATTTTAGTAGACAATTTTTGTAGTGTTATACCACCTTTCTTATGTTCCTTCAATGTAAGCAATAACACTGCTCTTTCAATGTCTTCTAGATTAAGCAAATCTTTAGTTTCATAATAACGAGGTGCTTTTTGATTTTCTAGAATGTGAAGAAGTTGCATAGATAATTTAGAAAGAGTTTCTTTGTTTAAATCGTTGATATCATTCAACCATGAAATATACCGTTGAAGAAGTTTCTCGATAATATCTTTATTGTTATTGAATTTCTGATAGAGATTTTGAGTCATCACTAAAAATAGAAGCGAAGGGATTTTAACCCCCATCATTGTATGCAAAGTGAAGAAAAGGGGAACAATCCAACGATGTTCTTCATATTCAATCTCCTGAAAAAGAGGAAAAATTTCCTTAGTATTGTTAAAAAACGTATTAATAATTTTCTCTGACTTAAAGTCTAAAATTAATTGGATTTGAGGTAAAGGCTTAACTAAAGAGAAATTCATCACAGTATTCTTTTCATCATAAGAATATGAAATAAGGTTAAATGCTATTCCTTCATCAAAGGTTTTTGTAACTTTTTCTATTGTGATTTCTACTCGAGGAGGAAGCTTTCTATCGTGAAGAAAGTATTTTACGTGACCGATAGTGATATGTCTATTCCCTGAGACTTTTTTCTCATAAGGATAAAAATCAGTTTTGTCTATAAAGCGAAGATGGCCCTCTATTGTATCTCCAGGTTCTATGAAAGATATCCACTTGGGAACAGTAACGCGGGATGAAGAGGACACTTTTGTTTCATAGGTTAAAGGAAGTTTAATCTTTCCTTTGCCTTTCTTAATAGACATTGGTCAAACATATTCTGAATACAGATTAAAAGCTTTATTACTGGTAGCTTCAATGAACTTCTTCTACCTAAAGTAAGGGAATTTCTGCTATCGTCCATTAAAATTGCTACTTCCAAGAGGAAATTAAAAATGTACAGAAAGCTTTTATTTTACAAGAATATAAGAAAATCATGTCACGTATTTTTTCCGAATTTCAATTAAAAGACATAACTCTAAAAAACAGACTAGTTAGATCTGCAACCACCTCTTATTGGTCAGACCAAGATGGCATTTTGACAAATCCAATTTTAAAATATTATGGAAAATTGGCTAAAGGTGGGATAGGACTTATTATTAAGGGACATTCATACGTTAGTGAAAAAGCAAAAGCACACACAGGACAATCAGGGTTGTCCAGTGACAAACACATACCTAGAATGAAAGAACTTACAGAATTAACTCATTCCTTTAATACTCCTATCATTGCGCAATTAAACCACGGTGGTTATAATTGTAAAGCTGATCGAGTCACAGCATCTGATTACAAGATGCCTAACGGGGAAGCAAGAGGTGCAACAAAAAAAGATATTAAAAAGATAATTGAAAACTTTGCAAATTCAGCAGAACACGCATTGCAATCCGGATTTGATGGAATTCAGATTCATGGAGCTCATGGATATCTGATAAGTCAGTTTCTAAGTGACATAGTTAACAAAAGAGAAGATGAATACGGAGGATCGCTGGAAAAACGCTCTAAACTTCTGTTTGAGATTTATAAAGAAACAAGAAAAAGATTGGGAAATAAAGCTCTTATAGGAATCAAACTTAATTGTGATGATTTTGCAGAGAAGAGGGGTGTAAGATTAGAAGATTCTATTAAAGTTGCAAAATGGTTGAAAAACAAAGGTATTGATTTTATAGAGATTTCAGGGGGAGGACCTGAACAACAAGCAAAAATAAGAAGAGAAAGAGCAAAACCAGAACCAGAAACGGGTTTTTTTGAAGCTAATTTTGGAGGACATGCTCAAAGAATAAGAGAATCTGTTCCAGAAATACCTCTAGCTTTAGTGGACGGAATAAGATCTAAATCAACAATCGATAGTTTGCTTAAACATGATGTAGTTGACCTAGTTTCTATGAGTAGACCTTTGATTATAGAGCCTGATTTGCCAGAAAGATTGAAGAAAAGTCAACTGAAATCTTCTTGTATAAGCTGTTCGAAATGCGTTTCAAAAGAAGCTTTCGGAAAAATGATGTTAAGATGTATTCATCTTAATCCTTAACTCCATTGCATTTTTATCAACCTTTATAAACATGTAAAAAAAAGCTTAAACGGGATAAATGTCTTCTTCTCTTACTAAAACGATAAAACCGGTAATCAAAAAATTAGTAGAAGAATCGTGGTTAATTAGAGAAGGAGAAAGAATACTAATTGTTAGTGACTTCCCTTCTGGTAAAGATTTTTCAAGTAAACCAGCTGAGCTTATTGAATCAATGGTTAATCGAAATATTCTCGCAAAAAGTATCCATGATTCCATTACAGACTTAATCCCTAACTCAGTAGAACTTTACTTCATGGAACCAACATATGAACATTGGAAAAACCCAGAAGATAAGATTCTGAAAGAGAAAATCGAATCCTCAAATATAGTTTTTACACTAACAGAATATTTCGATTAACCATAGATCGGAAGAGCACACGTCTGAACTCCAGTCACGTGGCCTTATCT
>BPTO01000209.1 GCA_023705985.1 Candidatus Heimdallarchaeota archaeon
CCCTATAGCGAAGAATATTATTTCAATTGAAACTTTAAAACACCTTTTCCTTATTTTTCTTCATCTTCAAGTTTATTGTTGATAATAAAAATAAAACTATATTCTGATTATCATCAAAAACGAAACATTTTAACATGAAATTGCCCTTACACTTTTATATTTCAAATATTTTAACTAAATGATTATAATGACTAGAATGGAAACACAAGGAGACTTAATTGCAAAAATTGTTCAAATTGCTTTTATGCTCTTTGTGCTCTCTATTTATCTATATCGTCGCCAGAAGAAGAATACACGAGGTTATGAGTGGTTTATTGGAGCAGTTTTTTTTGGGTTATTACAAAGTTTAATTGAAATAATATTCTTCGCTATAGGGGACATACCAAATGAATCCGTTATTGCTCAAATTGATGGTATTCCCTATGCTATCTTACTTATGTTCCTGTTGTTGCATTTTGAATATTTTTTAGGTGTCAAATTTTATAACTTATTTATTGCATCTTCACTGATGGCTGTATACATTGCTACTTACTTTATTGAATTAAGTTTGCGCTTAGAATCAAACTTAGGAATCGATGTAAATAAAATGGTGTTCAATTTAGTTTTTTACATTTATCAATTATATATTTTCATAGTATGCGTAATATCCAGTATCTATATGCTTGTAAAAACGAGAAAAACTAAAATCTGGCCACAAACATTAGTGTTTGCACTCAGTTTTATAGTAATGTTGGGTACCGCTATAACTGAACTTATTCAGAACTATGCGGGTTTCGAGTTTTATGGAGCAATAGGATTTGGAATAGCTATATTCATTCTATCACTTATTTATATTATTTTTAGATCCTTTGTGTATGTTTCAGCAACGCCCATCAGTAGTTTTCTAATAGTACATAAAGATGGTCCTACATTGTTTGCCTGTGATTATGGAAAGAGGGGATCTCTTGTAGATAGCATTCTTGTTGGTGGAGGTATTTCTGCATTTGTCACTTTTCTCCGAGAAGTTACAAATATTAAGGATCAAAGCATTCAAACAATTGAACTAGATAAAAGCGCAATTATGGTTAAGGAACACAAAGAACTGTTTGGAGTATTATTCGCACCGAAACGCATGAAATTATTAGCTAATTCTATTGAGCATTTTACAATTGAATTCCACAAATATTTTGAAGAAGAATTAAAAAACTTCAGAGGAAGCACTGGCGAATTCCGTAAAGCGGTTGACTTACTACCGAAAATATTTGTTTACCTAGATAAAGACAAGCTTTATCCTGTTTAAGGTATCATTCAAACCAACGATCTATTTTTTACTTCATCTTTTTAAATTTATTTGGTTTAATAATTGTATTAATAGAAAATTACAATAAATCAAAATATTCTTTAACATGTATATAAGTTTCAAATTGGTATAGATGTTAGGTAAACTTGGTTCCGCTCTAAACAGTGCAATTAGCAAAGTAATTCGTGGAGGACCCGCGGATAAACAAGTAATTAAAGAACTGAAAAACGCGTTGTTGCGAGCATTATTAGAAGCTGATGTAAATTTTGATTTAGCGGTCAAAGTAGTTAATGAAGTTGAGAGAAAATCGCTTGAGAAAGAACTTCCTGATGGTCTTTCTAGAAAGAACAGCATTATCAGCGTTATTTATGATGAGTTAACAAGATTCTTAGGAGAAAAACATTATCCTCTAACATTACACCCCAATAAACCCACTCTTATTGAGCTAGTAGGAATCCAAGGTTCAGGAAAAACTACAACAACAGCAAAACTTGCTAAATACATAAAAAAGAGGGGAAAGAAGGTTGCTGTCGTTACATCAGATAATTTCAGACCAGGAGCTTATGATCAATTAAAACAGCTTTGCGCTCCAATTGAAATACCTGTATATGGTGACCCCGAAAATAATAGTGCAGTAAAAATCGCAACTGACGGAGTAAAAAAATTCCTTTCTGAAAAATATAATGTTATCATAATTGATACTGCAGGAAGGCACAAAGAGGAGAAGTCATTATTAAAAGAAATGAAAATTATTAGTAGCAAAGTCAACCCTGATGAAATAATTTTGGTGATTGATGGTAATTTAGGTCAATCTGCTTATTCACAGGCGCTCGCATTTGCTCAAAATACGCCCATAGGTTCTTTAATTGTCACAAAGCTTGATGGTTCAGCAAAGGGAGGAGGAGCCCTTTCAGCAGCAGCTGCAACAAAAGCACCAATCAAGTTCATTACAGATGGAGAAGATATTGATTCTATCGAAGAATTCAACCCTAAGTCATTTGTTGGACGATTAGTAGGAGTTGGCGATTTAGAAGGACTCCTGAAAGAAGTTCGAGACCTTGAGACTCTTCCTTCAAAAGAAGATGCTCTCAGTATGATGAGTGGAAAAATTTCCTATCGTCAGATGATGGAACTCCTAGACATGTTCTCAAGTACGGGAAAGATGAAAAGAATGCTTAGCATGGTTCCAGGCCTTGGAGCGAATTTAGATGACAATATGCTCAACATGTCAAAAGAAAATATGAGTAGATACAAGGTAATCATGTCGTCAATGACTGATGACGAATTAGATGGGAAAGCAAAACTTAACGCAAGCCGCATAAAAAGGATAGCACAAGGAAGCGGAAAAAACATTACTGAAGTTAAGGAACTTATAACACAACACAAAACAGTCACAAGTTTAGTCAAGAAAATGAGACGTGGTCGAAGAGGTGGATTCAATATACCAGGCCTTCCACCAGGAATGATGGGCTAAACTACTAATAACTTTGAGAAAACACATGACAACACATTTTTTTGTAATCAAAGCTCCTCCAATTAATTTTTCTAATAATGAGCTATACAATGCCGATTTTTCATTTGGAGAAGCAAATCAAGCTATTAAAGCAATATCTGACACGTTTTTCCTCTCAAATGAATTTAGAAAAACTCACATAGTGTATTTTCTTACAGAATATCTTTCAAAATCTTACATAATTACATTTGAAGGAACTAAAATTAGATATCTGGGACCAAGTTCTTATTCTTCGACTCATTTGCTACTTCGGGCAATAAGAAATATAACAGATCCATTTTCGAAGAGGGGAAAACTAACTCCTGGGTTAAAAGTTAAACAAGTGTCAATTAGATGGATTCAGGAAAAGCATGAAAAAGATTTTTGGGTTAGAGTCATAAAATCTCCCAAAATCGATAGACCTTCCTTCAACTTTTCTTTAAATTCTTCAATTGTATGGTTTTTTGGTTATACAAAATCCAAGTCTGAATCCATATTGTTTACAGATACTATATCTTGGGGATTATGCGACATTGATGAACAAGTAATTTTAACAAATCATTTCATCGACGGAGTCAATTAATATGAACATATCAAAAAAAGCGGAAAATCTAATTAAAGAATACGCTGTATGTAACTATTGTCTAGGGAGACAATTCTCAAATTTGGGTACAGGAACAACAAATTATGAGCGTGGTTCAACTATTAAATCATATTTGACAATGGAAATTTCTCAATCAAAATCAGATGACAATATTAACATACTTCAGCAACTTTCGCGTTCTAGCTCAAAAATGGCAAAAAGCCTTCTTTTAAAATGGGGGATTACTCCAGAAGACACGGTAATTTGTCCTATTTGTGAGAATAAATTGAAGAATATTAACGAATTAACTGAAATTATTCTTGCAAAATTTGATGATTATGAATTAAATACGTTTCTAATTGGTACAATATTACCAAAAGAGTGGTTCGAAAGAGAAAGAAAATTGAAAGAAGGGTTTGATTTACTTCAAACTGAATACTTGAAACAGGAATTTAATAGACTTATTGGTAAAGAAATATGTAAACAGAAGACTTTGGATACAGATTTTAAGAATCCTGAAATAATTGCAGAAATCAATCCTCTCACACTCACAGTGAATCCAAGAATTGCGTCTCTCTATATCTTTGGACGTTATAATAAATACATTAGAACTATACCACAAACTCGTTGGCCATGTTACAGTTGTAAAGGTAAAGGATGTGAAAAATGCAAGTTTACGGGAAAACAATATCAAGAATCAGTTGAGGAGCTTATAGGATTTGAGACAATTAAAACAGCAATGAGCGAGAAAGTAGTTTTGCATGGTTCAGGAAGAGAAGACATAGATGCACTTATGCTTGGTTCAGGAAGACCATTTGTTTTGGAAGTAGTAAAACCACGAATTCGTACTATTGATTTGAAGGAATTAGAAAGAAAAAGCAACGCATATACAGAAGGGAAAGTGAGAGTTTCTGGGTATAGATGGTCATCAAAGAAAGAATTGGTCTATCTAAAAATGCATGCTCAACACGCTGTAAAGAGATATCGAGCTTTAATCAAGTTTGATCAAAATATCTCACAAGTTCACTTAAAGAAAATAGAATCGTTTTTCAGAGATAGAAAAATTGAACAAAGAACACCTATGCGTGTAAAGCACAGGCGTGCAGATTTAATCAGAGAGAAAATGGTTTACTCAATCAGATGTATCCTAAAAAAAGAAGATGAAATGGAAGTGGTAATATCATGCGATGGGGGTTGTTATGTCAAAGAGCTAATCTCAGGGGACGATGGAAGAACTCTTCCAAACATCTCGTCAATAGCAGAAAACGTGGGTTTTTGTAAAGAGCTTGATGTTTTAGAAATTGAAGAAAGAATATATAAAGAAATTTGATATAAAAATGCAACCTAAAATTAATATACATTTTACAAAGAGCTAATTAGTAAAAAACTAAAACGACTAACGAAAAGATTAAAAATTGCTTCTGGTTCAGCACACACATAACACTATTGCTTTTATTAGGTGTGGAATATGCGTAAATCCAAAGGATACCGAAGTAGAACTAGGTCATTGTTCAGAAAAGATGTCAGAAAGAAAGGCATTCGACCACTAGACTATTTATTACGAGAATTTAAAGAAGGAGATGTAGTGGATATTATAATTGATTCCGCTATTCATCGAGGGATGCCACACAGAAGGTATCAGGGTAAGACAGGGGTAATTGAGCGAAAACAAGGAAGATCTTATGTTATTGCCATAAAAACAGGTCGAATATTTAAACATATAATCGCCAATAAAGAACACCTTCGTTTGAGTCGTTCGGTTATTTCAGCAAGTAAATAAAGATGTGATTTTATGCCACGTGAAGTGATGGAAAAAAAACCAATAACAATTGCGGAAGCTATGGCTTCTTTACAACAAAGAAGTGAAGAATCAGAGCTTTCTTACTGGCAACGGGTAGCATTTGAACATGCTATGCATCATGCAAGAATAGAACCACAAGAATCAAGGGAAATTGTTGTAAAACTTACAAAGGATTTTGGAATATCAGAACTTTCAGCCTTTACAATCGCTAATATTCTACCAACAACACAAGAAGAATTGAAAGATTTACTTCAAAAGGACCCCGCGATATTATCAAACGCAGATGCCAAAAAGATCTTTGAATTTATTAAACCCCTAGTAGACAAATATTCTAAGGACAAGTAATTTGATAATATTAACTCTTTTTTCTACAAATGAAAGCAAAAACTTTTTTTGGTAGATATCGTTGGAAATGTGAGAGCTATGGTCGCAAAAAAGTTTACAGAGAGAAAAAATCACTCCGAAAAAACCTCTAGTAACGATGAGTTTGTTTTTGGCAGAATAACTCATACAAGACAGATGCCAAAAAAAAGGGAAACAAATTGTATAGTTTTAGATTATTTACCAGAGGGTAAAGGATTTAGCTCAAAAATAAGAGAACCCATAGTTCAAGGAATTGGGATAACATGGTTTAATTTAGTTGAACTTGCTATGATAAAGAAAGGAAAGTATCAACAATTTACAGAACTTGCTCTACCTCAAAAGGATAAAGAGATAAAAACACCAGTTAGACAAATTAAACGCAAAATGGCTGTGGATGAACTGACAAACACAGCTTATCAAGCTTTAGAAGAAGCTGTAATTAAGATTATAGAGAGAAATGAGAAAAGATTTACCTCTTTCTTCAATAAAGCTCAACCTATAACTAATCGCATTCATTCATTACAATTAGTACCAGGTATTGGTAAATCAACTA
>BPTO01000210.1 GCA_023705985.1 Candidatus Heimdallarchaeota archaeon
CAGACGTGTGCTCTTCCGATCTTTAATAAATAAAATAAAACCTGATTTGATTCTAAAAGAATTGTTTTTGGGGTAGGAATTGAATTCTTTTGCCACTGTAAATAACTTTCATACTTATTCGTACATATTATTATTGATTCATGTTTTGGTATAAATAGATTAACATTCAAATCATTTCTATATTTAGATACATAAACAATTTCGGATGAATTTTGGCAGTGAAGCAAATCAGGTTTTATTTTATTTATTAAAAACTGCATATGAGATAAGTAGCTTTGATCATTACCAAATGGAACTA
Source organism: Candidatus Heimdallarchaeota archaeon (assembly GCA_023705985.1). GTDB lineage: Archaea > Asgardarchaeota > Heimdallarchaeia > Heimdallarchaeales > Heimdallarchaeaceae > 18H4-34. The sequence continues at coordinate 299 of BPTO01000210.1, forward strand.
AATAGTTTTTATCAGCTTCAGATCTAACAATAGTGTAGGGATTAGCATCAGTTCCATATATTTCTAGATCAATGTTTGTTTTCCTTAATGATCTAACAATCCCTAATGCAGGAGAACCTCCAATGCTTGTAATTAATAATTTAACCATATTTTTCTAGAAAAATTAAGAATAATAAATCTTTAGGAATTAATCAATATCTAGTTCAACAAGTTTTGTAGGAAGATTCATCTTCTTCATTAGATTTTAGATTTATTCCTTAGATTCTAATGCATTTTGAGAATTGAGACACTCAACAATGTTTTCTATTCTATTTGGAGCTTCTGTAAGATTATATCGTTACTTTATTTAACTATTTTTTTTCCAAATATAATAATTCTAAAATTATTACATATGTGTCTTTGGCAGAATGTTTATTTACATCAAGAAATTCTTCAAACAGAAACAATAAAGTGATAATCATGACACATATAGCGCTCATTGGTGTAGGTTATTGGGGAAGCAATCATTTAAGAGCTCTAGTCAAGCTACGAGATGAAGGATTAGTTACAGAATTAATCGCTTGTGATACGAGTGAAATATCATTAAAAGAAGTAGAAAAATATGAAGGAATTGAAACAGAAACTGATTGGAAAAATCTTCTAAAAGATAATAATTTAGACATGGTTTCGATTGTTTCACCCTCACCTATGCATTATGAAATGGCTAAAGAATTCATGTTAGCAGGAAAAGATGTTTTAGTAGAAAAACCCATGGCATTGACTTCTGAAGAATGTGATGATCTAATAAATATTCAAAAGCAAACAGGAAAGGGATTGATGGTTGGGCATATTTTTCGTTTTCATTCAGCTGTTTTAGAATTAAAAAACATGATTAGTAAAGGAGATTTTGGTGAAGTATTGTATATTACTATAAGAAGAACAGCTTTACGACCTCCTAGAAAGGATATGGGAGTCATGTTAGCGTTGGGAATCCATGAGGTAGATTTAACATGTTTCCTGTTGGGAGATAAAACTCCAGATATGATATTTGCAGATATGAATTATTTATTTGACAAACAAGAAGAAATGGCTTTCATTTTACAGAAATTCGGAAAGACTTCAGCTTACTCATTTGAAAGTTGGGTGGATCCAACGCAAGGAAAACTTAGAGAATTATCACTAGTTGGAAGTCTAGGTAGTGCTGTCATAGATTTCCTTGTACCAGATGAAATAAAACTTGTAAATTCTTTTTTGAATGTCAAAGAATCTGGATATGGTAAAGAATTTGAAGTTGTTCAAGAAGGAGAAACTACAGTTAAACTAGAATCTAAAGAACCTTTACTTGAAGAAATTAGACATTTCATAGTTAATTCGAAAGGAAATAGAATATATGATGCTGATGGGATTATAGGAAGACGAGCTGTAATAATGATAGAAAAAGCAATCGAAGCGAATAAAAAAGGAAGATTCATAGAGATTTAAGTTGCAATTTCATATCTATAAAATTCTATTTTTTTATCAATATCATAATCTATTTTGTCTAAAGGTAATGTTCCAAAAATAGGAAGAGAAAGCAAAATCAGGAGATATAGAGACTTGCACTGATTGAGAAGAACTGATGAAAGATGATTCTATCAAGTTAGTAAATGTCGTGTCACCGTCACCTTCATATCAAAAAGGCAAAAGATTTCATGTTAGCAGGAAAGGATGTATTAGTAGAAAAACCTCTAGCAATGACAAAAGAAGAGTGTAAAGAGTTAGTATCGATTTCTGAAGAAACAGGTTCAGGTTTAATGGTTGGGCATATATTCAGGTTTCATTCTGCTCTCCTTGAATTGAAAAAGAGGATAGAACTAGGTGAATTCGGTGAAATTCATCATATAAGTATAAAACGCCAAACATTGAGAATTCCAAGAACAGATATGGGAGTAATGCTAGCGTTGGGGATTCATGAAGTAGATCTGACATGTTTCTTACTCGGTGATAAAGACCCAGATTACATATTTGCGGATATGAATATGCATTATGGGAAAACAGAAGAAATGGCACTAATAATACAAAAATTTGGTAAGACTACAGCTTATTGCTATGAAAGTTGGGTAGATCCAACTGAAGGAAAGTTAAGAGAATTAACTTTGATAGGTAGTAAAGGTTGTGCAAAGATTGATTTCAGTGTCCCTGATGAAATTACACTAATTAATTCATATCTTAATGTGAAAAGCATAAATGATAAAAAATCATATGATGTTGTAAGCGGTGGGAACTTCACAATTCGTCTAGATTTCAAAGAACCATTACTTGAGGAAATAAGACATTTCATAATAGAATCACTAAGCGATAAGAATTATAGAGCAAATGGGAAAATTGGCTCAAGAGCAGTAGAAATGGTAGAAAAAGCCATTTTAGCAAATGAGACGAAGCAATTTGTTAGATGCTAAAAAAAAGTGAAGTTAGGTAAAGAAATTAATTATCTCTGAACAAACTTTTTCAATTAGACTCAATTCAAGAGTACCGGATATTGGTAATGAAAGAATTTGTTTACTGACCTTATCATTAACTGGCATATCTTGATATTTTGTAACTTTTTTGACATAGTCTAAATCGTTAAGTCTCTCAGGATACATTACTTTTGAACCAATACCCTTATCTTTAAGATAGTTTTTCAGTTCGTCTCTTCTATCAGTTTTTATGGTGTAGAGATGATAAACATGTTTGCTCCCTTCTAGTTCAAAAGGAAGGACAACACCTGGTAAATCTTTGAGATTATCGTTGTAAACTTTAGCGATTTTTCTTCGATGTTCATTAAATTGTTCTAATTTTGTTATATGAGATCTCCCAATTGCAGCTAAAATTTCACTTAATCGATTGTTTAATCCTGCAACAACATGTTGATTTTTAATTCTTCCATGATCTCTTAAAGCTTTTATTTTCTCGATTAATTGCTCATTATTTGAAACAACAATCCCACCATCTCCAGCTACAGTGGCATTTTTAGTAGGGAAAAACGAAAAAGCAGCTAAATCACCGAAGGAACCAGCTCTTCTTCCTTGATATTCTGCTCCATGAGATTGACATGCATCTTCTAAAATAGCAATATCATGGTTATTAGCGATTTCAGAAATAGAATCCATGTTGCTAATTAAACCATACAGATGAACAGGGAGTATTACTTTTGTTTTGTCTGTTATCTTTTCTTTAACTGATTCTGAATCCAAAGAAAAGGTTTCAGGGTTAATATCAGAAAAAATGGGAATACCTCCTGCTATTATAACAGCATTAACGGTAGCTGCAAAAGTATTTGGGGCTAAAATTACTTCATCGTCTTGGTGAACACCCAATGCTAGAAGTGAGAGATGTAAAGCTGAAGTTCCTGAATTTACAGTAGCTGCAAATTTAACACCTTGTAATGATGCGAATTCCTCTTCGAGTAACTGAGCTTCTTTTCCTTTGACAAATTGACAACTTTTTAACACACGTTTAACAGCTTCTAATTCCTTATCACTAATATCTACAGTAGTTCGAGGTATCATTTTATTCGATTTAACGTTATCAAGGAAATTATAAATTTATCTAAATAGCATTAAGATTGTAAAAAAAACTTATAAACTGGGAGATGTATAAAGCATGCTATCTGAAAAAATGTATCGTAAGAGATTAATAACGGACTTACAAAATGTGATTTAGTGATTTATAGAGCTTTACAGACCATCGGTTTTTCTTGCGCTTTTCTTGCTTTAATATCAGCTATTTTTGTATTTGGTTGCTTTTTATTATATAACATAATTTTATCAATTATTGAATGGGTTGTCATAATACCAAGCATCGAAAGAAATGTGGTTATTTATATTATAGTTGTAGTAGTAATGATATTACTAACATTGGGTGTTCTTCTATACATCATAGGAATTGTTATAGAATTTATATTTAGAAAATACCCATCTCTCCTTTTAGAAAAAAAAGATTATGAACTCAATGATGAGGAGAAAGAAAGAATAAGTGTTATAATTCCAGCTTACAATGAAGAAAAAAGCATTAAAAAGGCAATAGAAAGCGTAAATAAATATTGTAAAAATGTTGTAGTCGTTGATGATGGTTCTGTTGATAAAACGAGTAAAATAGCTAGTGAAAATGGAGCAATCGTTGTACGACATAAAATGAATATGGGATTAGGACATTCACTAAAAGATGGAATTCTCAAAGCTTTATCTCTTGATTCAAAGATTATCATAAATTTCGATGCGGATTTACAGTATAATGGTGATGATATTCCAAAACTTGTATATTATTTATTAATTGAAGATTATGATTTAGTTATGGGATCAAGATTTGCAGGGAAAATAGAGTCAATGTCTTTATTCAAAAAATTTGGAAATAGAATATACACAAAACTTTTGTGTTTTATTACAAAGAAAGGTATATCAGATGGTCAAACTGGCTTCAGGGCATTTACAGCAGAATTTTCTGAAAAAATCCACATTAGGGGAGATTATACTTACACACAAGAGATGATACTAGAAGCTGTAGCTAGCAAAGCAAAAATAGGTGAAATACCAATAAATTTTGCAAAAAGAGAGGATGGTAAATCAAGATTAATGAAGAATCCTTTCCATTTTGCAAAGTTGAGTGGAACCTTTCTAGTCAAGGTATTAATAGATCTTAGTCCTGTAAAGGTATTTACTATAATTAGCAGTTTGATGATTATTTTTGGATTATATATCGGAGGTAAAGAAATTCTAAATTGGATAATATACATGCAATTGAATAACACATATATGGTCATTTTAGCATCCATATTTATTACAGGTGCAATAATAATCATTAGTATAGCTTTACTAATTTCTTCATTGAAAGATTCACAAAAAAGGAAATAAAGCTTCCATGTATACATTTAAGTCTAGACTTCCTTAATAAATATAGAATTATTTATTTACTATTCAATGTAAGCAAAAGTATGAAAATTTTGATTACTGGTTGCGCTGGTTTTATAGGCTCTCATTTAACAGAGAGATTATTAAAAGAAAATCACACAGTCTATGGGATTGACAACTTTGATCCTTTTTATTCAGTGAACATAAAACAGAACAATATAAAGCATCTGAAGAATTTGAATGGAGAATTTCATTTCATTTCTGCAGATATTAAAAATAAAGAAATAATGAGATTAATGTTTGTACAGAATGAGATTGATAAAGTAATTCATATAGCAGCAAGAGCAGGAGTTCGAACATCAACTAAATTACCTTATTCATATGTTGATAATAACATTTTATCTACAGTCATATTATTAGAATTATGTAGAGAATTCGATGTTAATCATTTCATACTTGGCAGTTCTTCTTCAGTGTATGGTAATTCTGCAGAACTTCCATATAGGGAAGATGCAAAAGCTGACAGACCGTTAAATCCATACGCAGCATCAAAACGATCAGCAGAATTATTCTGTCATTCTTATGCACATTTGTATTCAATCAACACAATAATGTTAAGGTTTTTTACTGTGTATGGTCCGCGTCAGAGACCAGAAATGGCAATTGCGAAGTTTACAAAAAACATTAATGATGGGAAAGAAATAACTGTTTTTGGAGACAGCAAGAGTGAAAGAGACTATACATATATTGATGATATTGTAAATAGTATATGTCTTTCTCTTAATAAAAAATTTGGTTATGAGATTATTAATTTGGGAAATGGAAGTCCCGTAAAATTAATGGATGTTATAACTGACATAGAAAATGAATTATCGAAAAAAGCAGTAATAAAATATATCACAA
>BPTO01000211.1 GCA_023705985.1 Candidatus Heimdallarchaeota archaeon
AATAGTACATATATTACCATTAAAAATCAAGTTTTTACTGATCTTGATGTTGGAATCGCGTTAATTTTCTGTACTGATTGCAAAGTTTTGGATAATGTCTGTAATTATAATAGATATGGTATTTTGTCTACTTATAGTTCTCAATTAATAATCACTAACAACACATGCAACTACAATGAAAATGCCATAAAGCTCGAAAAAGCACAAAACGTGATATTAGAAAGAAATACCTGCAACAACAATTCACCAAATGATATAGCAGTTCTAGTCTATTACTCAAATAGAATATATTTATTTGATAATACTTTTTCAGATAATGGAGATGGATTAATAGTAGAGACAGGAGAAGAGTTGTTATTTTATAACAACATTATAGAAAATAATACTGGGTATGGTATTCAGCTAAGAAATGTTGATTCTTCATTTTTAACAAACAACAGTGTATGTCATAATGATAATGATGCTATCGTACTAACCAATACTGAAAATTCAGTTATTAGTTACAATACAATCAGCTTTAACAAGTATCAAGGAATGAGTCTCTATGCAGCTAATTACAACTTTATCTTTTCTAATATCTTCCAAAAGAATGATTATGAAGCAATCTATGTAAACAGTGAATCTCAAAACAACATAATATGCTATAACAGTTTCATTGATAATATTGCTGAAGAGTATAAATCAATTAGCTTTTCTCAATGTTATGATGATGGTGAGAACACTACATGGTATGAACCAACAATTGAAAAAGGAAACTACTGGTCAGATCTTGGATGGAAAAATAGCTATAAAATTGATGGAGGAGCGGGAGCAGCTGATATTTACCCCCTAGTTAAACCCTTAGTTGCTCCTGAAGGATACGAATCAGAAATTGTATCGAAACTATGGTTATTGTTACTAATAATCCCCTTTGCAGCATTAGCATTTGGTGCTTATTTCTATTTCAACAAGAAGAAAAATATACTGAAAAAACCTAAACCTCTAGAAAAATCTAAGACAACTGTACAGAAAAGAAAGAAAATCATTAAAGCGCCAAAGAAGAAAAAAACGTTTGGTAACGTTATTTCGAGCAATTTAAGACGGGATTTTGTTAAGGGGATTGCAATTGGTATAATGGGAGCTATTATTCTAGGAAGTGTAGTTGGAATCACTTTACATTTTAGTTTAGATGATAATATTCCAGATAATGAACCATCCTATACTACTGCTCTCGGAATGGCTATAAGGGATCTCATTCCTGAAGTTGTGCATGTTGAAATTGTTGGTAATGGCACTATTGCTATACATCCTAGATTGATTTGGGCTACAATGGATAGGGTTGAGGAAAGTGAATTATTAACCTGGAATGTAAATGCTCAAACACTTGACTTTGTTAATGGTACCCCTGTTGGAGGTGAAACAGATTTCATAATATACGAACCTGATATTATCAATATAGCTGAGAGTCTTTTCACTTCAGTAAGCAATACAACTAAAATAGGAACATATGGGGTTGCTCCTTATGACTATGAAACAATGGGATACACAGCAAATATTTATTGGGGAATGCGGTTATACTTGGCAAATACAACAGTAATACAACTACTAGTCTTAGAAGATGGATTAATATTTGTAACACGGTGGACAGGAGATACCAATATGATGGGTGCAGATATTCTTGAGCCTTTAAGCGCGTTTGACGATTTATTATCAACCCTACAATTGATATTCGCACAGCATTTGGACGTTTAGGAGAGAAAAAAATGACTACTAAAGCAATTGACGACATAATTTCGTCTTTGAAAGGAACATCTCTGCGTGTATTTGTCTACGCAGTAAAAGAAGGAGATGATATTGGAGTAAGAGAATCTCAAAGGCGTTTAGGATTAAAAACGGCTAGTCATGCACAATATCATCTTCAGAGACTTGAACAATTGGGTTTACTGGAAAAAAATAAAAACAACAAATACTATTTACCTGAGAAATATGCAAATCTCCGAAGCATAAAATTAGGAATACTTACAGAGGTATATGTTATACGAGGATGGCTTGTTCCTTCTTTGGGGATTTTTGGAGGTTTTCTTGGTATGAGTGCTATTATAACAATTCTCTTCTACTTTTTGCTTTTCCCTCTTTCCAGTCTCATATATGGTTCGATAGCGTTAGTGATAGGAGCAACATATGCCAGTATAAGAGCTTATCAAATCGTTAAATCTTTCAAACAAAGCGAATAATAGGAGGAAAATAAACCTATTATTTTCTTTTCCTTCTCGTTTTTTCCCGTAATATTTTTTAACCAACTATTCTATGTTGGTCTATGAACCGTAAAAGAGTTTTTCTGTTCATTCTTCCATGTTTAATACTGTCTAGTTTGACTTTTCAAAATCAATCTATTACACCAACTTATGCATGGGGATTGGCTACTCATCAATTTATGGTTGACATTGCAGCTGACTATATCTCCACAGAATGGCAAGAAGCCTTCTCATATTATGGACCAGAGATAGTCGGGGGTAGTACTTATCCTGATCAAGTTCTACAAGATTGGGATAATCACCTCTATTATCCGATTAGTCAAGAACACAATGCACCATGGAAAGTTAATGAAACCATTGATGCTATCAAGAATTTTGCTAATAATGAAGAATGGGATAATGTTTTCTTCTTTCTAGGAGTTGTTTCCCATTACACTTCCGATATCAATATTCCAGTCCACACAGATCTTTACTGGGATGGTCATCCTACTTATGAAAGTGACATCAATAGCGAATTAGACTCTCTCACCGTTTCTGTACATGAATTTGGCGAAATAACAGATCCTGTTCAGTTCATCATTGATTGTGCATCTCATGCTCACCAATATTATTGGGACATAAAAAATGCTTATCCAACAGGTACTGAAACAGATGTATTATCATCTAATTCTACAATCAGAGCAGAAACTGAGGAACAATTAGGGCGAGCTATTGGTGCTATAATAGCAATATGGAAATATACAATTTCAGAACTTACACCACCGGTTATTGAAGAAGTAACAGATGTAGCAAAAGTTATGGTTGATAAATATCATGACAATGATTATACTACAGATAATTCTCTTTCAGGTTTTGTGGATACACTAGATAGAGATGTTGTAGAAGTAGTTTTCAATGAAGCTGAAATAACAACGCTTGCACTAATAGATATAGACTTGATAGTAATAACTGCTATATTCGATAATACAACCTTTTTCTCTACTACTGAATTAGAAGCTATAACAAACTGGTATCATGCTGGTGGGCATCTAATAATAAGTTCCAAGAGCGATTTCTACTATGATATCAATCACGAAGCTCTAAATCAATTGCTAGAATCTATAGGATCAGATATTAGAATAAATGATGACAGCGTTTATACAACATCTGCAGATCCTGAATATTATGAAAATTGGTATTGTAACACAAATGAATATGGAACTGATGCAGAAATTTCAGAAATCGTATCAGGTTTAAATAAAAAAGTACAATTCTACGCACCTTGTTCATTGTACAGCCAGGCTGATTCTCTTGACGCTCATTGGTTAATATATGGGGAAAGAATGTTCTATCAAGATGACAGAAGCCCGCCAGCCATAGAAGTAATTTACGATGATACAAACGATAATATAGGAGGTACGGAAATTCCATTGGCAGGTATTGAGATAAATAACACTGCTTCTATGGCTGTTTTCGCAGCTACTACATGGTCAGATTATGATTTTGCTTTAAGTGATAGAGACAATAAAAATCTAATTTGGAATGTAGTTGAATTTCTACTAGATATAGACTTAGAAGCTAATAATGATATAATAACATCAGATACAACAATATCTACAGAAACAACAACAGGTGATACAAAAACATCACCGTTTACAACAATGATGATTTTGATTGGTATTACTGCATTAATAAGCTTAAAATCAATGCGTAGAAGAAAATAATAATTACACTTTTTGGAGGGGGAGTTTTTTTATTTTTGTTCTGTTAGATAATTGTTACAATAGATTAAAGCTTCCTTATTAGTCTCCCAGAGAAGTAAGTCTAATGCTTCATCAAAAGAGCACCATTTCCAATCATTATGTTCAAGTGGATCAAGTGTAGGAATATCTGTGTGATCTATTCTTGTGATAAATACGTACTCTGGAATTTCTTTTGTGCCTGGGGGATAGTCTTTTGCGTTCTTTTCATCTAATGGAATGGTATATGAAAAATCTGTTTTAAAAATGAAACTTGATACAAAACTTGTCTCTTCTAGCAATTCTCTTTTTGCCCCATCTATCAACCTTTCTCCTCTCTCTGTATGACCTGTTACTCCTTGCCAAAAACCTCCCCTACTCTCTATTCTTTTTAGTAAGAGAAACTCCCACTTATCATCTTTGTATCTTACAGGATATACTAACACTTGAATTGGTATTCTCATATTTGCACATCATTTTGTAATCTTTATAAGTAGTTATTTGTACTTTTTTGTGGTATTTATATAGAGTCCTATAGATTATCCTTTGAAGGATTGTAGATATGCACCAACTTCATGGTGATCCTCGGGTCTACATCCAATAAAAAACCAAAAGCGAAACCGTAAGCGTCTTTGCAAGAAGATGTGGGCGGGGTAGGAGGGTACGTGGCGTCCCCATGATGTGCCGCAGGCACTTCTAAAGAATTTGAACAAAATTCATGTCATTATCATGTCTTTAAATGCATGAATAAAAAAATAGAGTGATTATTTCACTCTTCTTTTCGTTTTTGTATATATCTGTAAATTGCCCCCCACATATACTCGTCTTCTCTCTCTTTAACTTCAAAGTTGTTTGTATGCATCCACTTCTTCAAAGAATCTTTTGTTATTATATCTAACTTAGCGTCAATATCGCCTTCATAGAAACCATCAGTTTTTAGTATTGTTTTGACCGTTTTCAGTACATCTCCTTCCAATTTAACTATGTCTTCAGGATCATCTCTTTTTAAAAGGCTCAAGTCATAAAGTGTGAAAATGCGTCCTAATTCTTTAATAGGTGTTGGATGGTCATCTACTCTGATATTGATGTAATTGTCAGTACCACCATCATAGACTCCTTTTTCTTTAACAATCAGAATCGCAGCAGATTGTTTTCCTCGTTTATCGCCTCCCTCTTCTTGTCCAGCTTCTAAGGCTGCAAAAAGACGATCTACTAAATCTCCTTTAGTTTCTTTATATGCTTGAGACATAGCTAGAACTACATCTTCTGAAGCTAGAATGTTACCTTGACAAGCATAATTTTCACCTTCTATGTGACCAGCCCATTCAAAACATTCCTTTCCTGTAAAGGAATCAGCATCACCAAAGGAATCAACTATACCAACTTGTCTGTGCTCTCGTTTTGGATCATATCTAGTTAATGTTTGTAATGTTTCTTCAGCTGTAAATCCTTGTTCTAGTAAAGCCAAACCCTTTGGACCATAACTAGTATTGCACCAAGCTTGTGTTGCAATAGCTCCAACATTTGCTTTAGCAAAAGGAACAATTGCACCTACTGCAATGAATTTTGATTGAACTGCTACTCCCCATTCTTTTTTCTCTGAATCATAAGCAACAATTGAAAATGTCATTTGTTATCAACAATAACTAAGTTGGAGATAATATTAACTTTTGCCAATCAAGTAAGAAAAAAGAGTAAAAATTTAACGACAAAAATTTCTAGACGTAATTTAAGATAATAAAACTAGAGAAGCTCTAGTTTTCAAATTTCAAACATCGAATTTATCAAATAATACATTTAAAATACGTTAATAATATTTATGTCGGGATATTTATCAAGTTTTATTCTGCTGTAAATCTAAAAAAAAAGAGATGTTTTCTAGATAAGTCTAGAATATTTCTTTTGACAAAAAAACATCTTTATAAATTTAAATCTGCATCCTATTTCATGTCAGAAAAAAAAGATAACCCTATTGTTTTTAGCCGAATGTATTTCCAACTAAAGGTTAAGGACTTAGATCGAGCTAAAAAATTCTATGAGGAGATCGGAAGAGCACACGTCTGAACTCCAGTCACGTGGCCTTATCTC
>BPTO01000212.1 GCA_023705985.1 Candidatus Heimdallarchaeota archaeon
TATTAGAGGAATAGGAGATACTTTGACTATCAAAGATGTAAAGCAAAGGATTTTGGGAGAACGATCTATGCCAATGGCAGCGCGAGAACTCCATGCTGGAGCAATATATCTTCATGGTGGTAAGTACTATAGATCACATTCCTTTAATTACAAACCTGAATTAGGTCTAGGGGATATAATTGTCGAAGAAATGAACCCGCAAAACCAAAAAACTACTTCTATGCGGTTTGCCTTACCTAAGATGATGCAAATAATTGAAAAAAAGAATGTTCTCGGAACTGAAGTAGTTTACTGTGATTTACAGATAACTGAATATGTAACTGGGTATAAAATCACTGATATATATTCTAATGAACTTCTAGGAATAACTGAAATAGACCCCCCAATTGTTTATACTTTTCCAACAAAAGGTTTTATGTTTACAGCTCCACATCCATCTCAAATTATTTCTAGATTCCCTGAAATATCAGAAGAAGCAATATTTAATGGAACTTTCCATGCTGTAGAACATGTCCTTATTGAATCAAGTTCTATGTTAACAGGAGGTGGGAATGCAGAACTAGGGGGTATTTCGATGGGTGATTCTGGTGCAATTTTTGTCTATGATGGTGCTAAAGGTGGGAGTGGGTTATCCAAACTTCTGTACGACCGATTAGAAGAAGGATTCAAAAGAAGTTTAATTATTCTAGAAAACTGCACATGTAAGACCACAGATGGGTGCCCTAGATGCACTTACAGCTATCAATGTGGTAATAATAATCAACCATTAAACAAAATAGGAGCAATGGAATCACTCAAATTACTGAAAGAATCTGACTTAAAAATAATTGAAAATTATGAAGAATATCAAGCATATGTGTAGGACATCATACTTTGTAATACCTAGGTTAAGTCTTCCATCATAGCCTCATATCATCCGGCTTTTTTAAATTGAATTATGCTTTTATGGTGATGGTATCTACAATTAGTAATAAGGAACTCTTAGAATTTGCTTTAAACTGTGTATTTCCAACATCTGAAGAAATAGATCCTTTAATATTAAAAGAAATCACACATTTCCTTGAAACAAATGCACAACAAATTCATCCTGAGGACGCAGAAATTGTAAGAGGTGAAGTAAGGAAAGCTATGATACATTTTAAGAATCGTCCCTATTTGTGGAACATGCGAAAGAAAGTTAGTGAGATACTAAATCGTGGAAACTTAAATCAAGTTTATGTGTCGTCTTATTCATTTACAGATGAACTGAGGAAGGTAGGTTTATCGAAAGAAGAAATCAATGTATTGAAATTTTCAATAAAAAAAGCGCTATATTCTTACAATCAAATTCAAACAATACCTTCACCAAAATGATTACCCCCTAAAGAAGGGAGTTTTAGAAAATAAACTGCTAGATGACCTCTATTCTTCTAGGGTGAGTCACGCACATACTATTTTCTATCTTCGTGAAAGAAGAATCGAGAGATTTTCTGAAATTATAAGTGAATTGTATTTTAAAATAAAACCAGAACATTCTAACGATATTATTGAATGACTTTTTTTGAGTTGTTCCCCCAAATTATATATATTTAAGATTGTAAACCTCAATATCAAGTGACAATAATGACAAAACTACGCAACATTGACATAAATCCAATTAGGTGCCTAAAAAACAGTATTACAAGAGATCAAGCTATTGAGATGCTAAAAATTTCCTTAATTGCAATTATACTTTTTGCTTTTGCAATGGTAATGAAAAATCTGTTTTCAACATGGTATTTAGAGCAGAATGGTAACAGTTTTTATTGGACAGTCACAAGTGGAACATTAGGAGAAGAATCTGTCGTATGGTATATCGAATCCTACAATGATGCTTCTCACTATTATGAACCCTATCTTCAAGCTTTTCGTTTTGAAAATTGGAATCCCTATGCTGGCGGAGAGGGACCTTTGAATGGTTATGCTTATGGACCAATTTTCATTTATTCAATATATTTTATTTCTATCTTTGTTGGTCTTTTTAATCCAGGTATGGAAAGAGATTTGCTAGTCACAGAATCAATTAAGTGGTCTCATATTGTTTTTGATGCACTAACTGTTGCATTATTGTATATTGTCATTACACAACTTAAATCTTTTCAAAAACGTAGAGATATCAGCAAGCACGCTATTGGAATCCTTGCAGGTGTTGGTCTTACCTTCATGCCGATGAATTTAATTTATGTTGATAGTAGATTTCTTAATATTCCACAAATGACATTTTTTACTTTATTGGCACTGATATTGTTCTTGAAAGAAAAATACAGGATTTCTGCGTTATTTCTTACAATTGCATGGCTCTCAAAACAAATGACACTATTCATAGTCCCAATCTGGTTCCTTATTGTATGGAAAAAGAAATCATTAAAAACTGCTTTAGTAGATTTTATCGTTCCGTTTTTAATCGCCACATTTCTTTTTTCTCTACCTTGGCTGGTATTAACTCCAGTGTCTTATGCTCAAAAGCTTTTAGGTCCTGGAAAAGCTCTTAGTACTGCAGATCTTTCGCCAATGTATAATGGATATACTGTTTCTCTAGCTCACAGTTTTAAATATCTGGAAATAGATTTCCTCTCTAATTTCTATTTAACGCTTAACAAATACCAAATACCATTTTTCTTGTTTTATATAATAGCAGCTCTTATAGCATACTTTAATGGAAAAAAAATTGGGGGAAATGAAACATACTTTTGTGTTTTTACAACTTGGCTAATCTTACTTACACATGTGTTTATAGCCAGAGGTGTATACAAGTATTATGGTGCATTTTTCAGTCCTTTCTTACTACTGGGTGCTGTAATGCTTTTAGATGATTATCTGTTTGATTTGTTAAATAAGATAATTCATAGAGACGGTAAATCTGAAGATAATAAAGAAAATACAATAGAGAAGGTCGATGTTTCAGAAGAAAAAGTAGCTGCCACAAAAGAAAAATCTTTCATTCAATCATTGGTTAATACTGAGAAATTTAAGGATTTAGCGTTAGGTTTCTCATTCATTCTATGTTGTGGGGGATTTTACTATTATACATGGATAATTATCATTAAATCAAGATATCTGCATCCTTTGTTTTTACTTATATTGTTTATACTAGTTTCACTTTTAATACCTCAATCAATGTACAAAAGTTTGTTTAAGAAGAAAAATTATGTAATGATTAAAGATGATACAGTTTACATATATAAAGAAACTATAAAAATATTCAAACGCTTGTTTAGTAAGAGAAACAAAGAAAAGACAATGAGTAGTGAATTAGTTGATAAAGAAGCAAAGTGACAATTTGTTCAAACCAACTTAAAAGTTATATAGTTTTAAAATAATAACACAACATCACTAAATAAATCAAGGAATGTTTCAAATGTTACCTAAACTAAAAAAATGTCGTAGAGGAGTTTCTCCCATCATTGCAACAATAATGCTCCTAGCTCTGACTCTTGGAGCTGCTGGTATGATTGCAGGGGTAATATTTAATATAAATGTAATTGAACTTCCAGACTATTTAGAGAGCCCTTTTATGACCTCTCAAGTTAATTTTACATCTGATTTTACATTTGCAGATACAGATAATGATACGCTAATAGATACAATAATCTTTCACATTATTAACGATGCTTTTTCTTCAAATATTTCCATTTATGATTTCGATATTATGTTACCAACTGGAGAATTAGTGGATGAGATTATTCCTTGGGTGATTGTCTACCACAGTGAAAATGCTATCTGGTATAACGAATATTTAGGGCAACCAATGGAAGGTTACCTAGTAAAAAGCGGTGTAAGTGCTTATTTTAATGTCACTTGTGAAAACTTAGAAGGATCTATAGGTGAATTGGGTTTAGGAGAATCGTTTTATGTCATAATGAACTATCGTTACCTCTTACAAGCTGGAGGAAGATTTGCAATCGAGAATTCTTTTTACCAAAGTAGTTTAATAACAATTACTTGATTCTTTAACTCTTTCCAAAAATCTAAAAAGAAAATGTAACCAACTCATATTATGGAAGATTTTTTAACATGTTTGAATAAACTAGTCTCTTTTTCTTCAGTAAATAATCCTATAGAAAATGCTAAACCATCTCGAGATATACTAGATTATATTAATGACCAAATTTTAGCTCCTTTGGATTATGAAAGCTTATTCTATGAAGAAAATGGTTACTGGTCACTATTATCATACATACCAAGGTTGAAACCTACAATTCTCTTTATTGGTCATTGTGACGTTGTTCCCCCTGGACCAAAGTGGGAAACAGACCCCTTTCAATTGACTATAAACGAAGGGAAGGCTTATGGTAGGGGTTCTGCTGACATGAAAGGAGCAGTAGCTGTTATGCTAAGCTTAGCTGAATTTTTCAAGAACAATGGAACAGCTTCAATTGTCTTTGCGATAAATCTTGATGAGGAATCAGGTGGATTTTACGGTGCAGGACAATTACTGGCTATTTTAAAAGAGAAAAATCTCGTTCCTGATTATGTCATTAATGGTGATGCAAACGGTCTACAGATAATAAATCGTCGTCGTAATCCATATGTGATCACGTTTAACCTAAAGAAGTGCATGGAGGAAATTAGAGGAAGAAAGAATTCTGAAACTTTCCGAACTAAAATAGTTGATGACAGAACTATGCACGCTGCGTATTTTAACAATCAAATGGATGTTCATTGTGCAGATTTAGCATCTCAATTTCTTGTGAAAAGCGATTACAAAGTTCAAAAAATTACCGGTGTATTTGTAAAAAATAATGTCCTTCCTTCAGAGATAACTATAGATTATATTATTCCAGATAGAACAAGTGAAGAAGTGCATAAATATGATGAAAATCTCACAAGGTTTCTCCTAGCTGTTTCCAATCTAAAAAACGTTGAATTAGCTTCTGATTATAGCGATTATGGCATCAATCTTACATTCAACTACTACAGAGAGGAAAAAGAAAGCCATATGTGCCAACTTGATTTGAGAATAATGAGTAATGACCACGAAGTGATACACCAATATTTCGAAAATTTTTCTAAAAAGTATTTAATCGAATCAGAGGTGGTATCAAAAGGAAGTATCGGTCCAGTTAACACCCCCGTAGATTCCAAACTTGTTAAAACAAGCATCGAAGTTGCTGAGAAAATGAAATTGCTTTCAACTCCTCTTGAAATGGGGGGAGCAACAGATAGTAGATGGTTCAGTGCTAATAATATCCCCGCAATTGAATTTGGACCGTTGGGTGGGAACGTCCACGGTTCAAATGAATATGTAGAAATCGACAGTTTGGAAGTAGTAAGAACCTTTTATAAGCTACTTTATCAGAGTTTACATGGATAAATTTTTGTAATACAAAGTTACACAATATTTAATCGGTGTTAACTCATGTCCCTTGAACCAAAACGCGCTTATAAAATTGTATTAATTGGAGACCCTGAAGTAGGTAAAACGTCAATAAGAAGACAATATATGGGAAAATCTTTCCGAACAGATTATCTAAAAACATTGGGAGCTGATTTTGCTGCTCAAAAAGTGAATATTGAGGGAGAAGTAGTTTTGTTAACAATCTGGGATTTAGCGGGACAAAGCATCTTCCATGGAATGCGCTCTTCTTTCTATCATGGGTGTAAATGCGCACTGATAGTTTTCGATGTAACAAATACAGCAACGTTGAATAACAGCTTAAAATGGGCTGAAGAAGCAACTCAATATGCTAAAGATTCACTTCAAGAAATATATCTTATTGGTAACAAAATCGATCTTGATGATTCACGTTTAGTTGAACAAAAAGATATCGTTAATACTGCACAAAAAATTCAACAGTTAACCAAATTTTTACCTAAAATTTATGAAACTTCAGCACTAACAGGTACTAATATTAATGAATTATTTGAGCACATGAGTAAAAAATTGATTTTAGGGGATACGACAGGCGAAAAGGACTATGAACTGCCTGAAAGAATTGAATCTAGAGTTGAATCAACAATCGTGGAAAAAAATCATCAATCTACAGAAGATGAAATAAGTCAACTTA
>BPTO01000213.1 GCA_023705985.1 Candidatus Heimdallarchaeota archaeon
AAGGCCACGTGACTGGAGTTCAGACGTGTGCTCTTCCGATCTTATTGCTTGATTTGGTCTGTACCAAATAAGTTTCAGAATCATTAGAATAAAAATCTTTTATCTGATAAGGAGAAAGTCTCTAAAACTAGGAAATAAATGCTATCTGATGCACAAAAGCTTTAGATAGGAGAAAAAACAAAATCATTTTGTAAGCAATTTACTGAGACGTGAGAAAAAATGAAAGGATTTTCCCTAAAATTCAAAAAAATTGGGAAGAAAACGTTAAATCTCACGAATGAAGAATATCATAATCTAACTTTGCTTTATCAAACAGGGAAATTTAGTCGTGCATTTAAAGAAATAGAAAAAATAGAAAGAAAAGCGAGGTATAACCTTGATTCTGAAATATGTCTAACAAACCTCAAAGGTTTAGTCCTTTCATGGTCATCAAAATATCAAGCATCAAAGGAAACTTTTTCACAATATGAAGAACTGGTTAAATCTATCGAAGAAGTTGAACTTGTTGATAGACTAAGAAGCACTATTGGAATTAATATTGACAAAATCTACAATTTTAAAGAGATTGGTTTGAATAATAATTTTACAAAATTAGTGGATGAAACCAAAGAACTAATAATTATTCTTTCCAAACAAGACGCCATTCTTGCAGAGTTTTTTGAGATATCACTTACTGAAGCAATTGCAAATATATGGTTTTTTGAAGGAGAATTTAAAATTTCATCTGATTATTTTCATGTTTGTAATGCTATGTGTGAAAAACATGGATTTCTTCTTACTCAAGTTCGAGTGCTGAATCGACTTGGTTTAATTCATTCATCACAAGCTGAAATTGATTTTGGAATAGATAAATTACAAGAATCTATCGAAATTGCAAAAAGTATAGGAATGACTGATATTGTTGTATGTAGCAATTTAGGTAAATTATATCAAAGGAAAAGAGAATTCCAAATTGCATTTATGATCTATAAAGAAACACTTATACTAGCAAAACAAGGATTGAATGAAATAGTTTCTGTTCAACCCTTAAGCTATTTAATTAGTCTAGCTATAGAACAAGGTAATAAACAGAAAGCCCAAGGATTTCTTATTGATTTGCTTTATCTTTCTGAAAAATATGATCATGAATTTGTTAGAGATTGTTATACGTATTCTCAGGCTCTTTTTCTTAAAACTAGTAATCGATTTTCAGATCAAGCTGAAGCACAGAAGTTGTTTAAAAAAATTATAGACAAACAAATAGGATTAAATCCAAATTCACTGCTGCATTTATCTGATATCTTATTAAGAGAACTAAAACAAACTGGAAATGAAGAAATACTTGGTGAAATCGAGGAAAATATCTCCAAGTTGAAAGAAAACGCTAAAAAAACTAAATCTCACTGGATTTTTATTGAAACATGTATTCTTGAGTCTAAAATTTCTCTTCTAAAATTAGACACAAAGAAAGCTTTGAAACTTCTAGATACAGCTTTGAAATTAGCAAAAGAAAAGAATTTAGAAAGATTAGTTTTCAAAATTTCTCAAGAATATGATAGATTACTTGATGAGGTACATAAATGGGAAAAAGTAATTACAAAATCTACTTCTTTTGAAGAAAGGATTGAATTATCAAGATTGGACGATCTAATTGAACAAGCTATAACTAAACGTATTGAAGATGTAGAAGAAAAACCAGAAGAGCCTATTTCTTTAATTATTCCAGGAGATATTGGATTAACTCTCTATTCCTACAACTTTAAGAAAGAGAAAGTTGTTGACGATCAATTAATTGGGGGTTTCATTGCGGCCATAAACTCTTTTTGTCAGGAAACATTCAGTTCTGGTGGTTTTCTTGAGCGAATTATGCACCAAGATTATACTATTTTGCTTAAACCCTTAGAATCATTTATTTTTAGTTATGTTATAAAGGGTGAATCTTATAGTGCTTTGAAGAAATTAGATCGTTTTGTTGAGAAAATTACAAAATCATCAGATATATATTCAAAACTAAAACAATCTGTTGAAACAAGCAAATTGACCCTAAATTATTCTGATATGCATAAAATAGTAAAAGAATTTTTTTGAGGTCAACAAATATTTAGTTTACAAGAAAGTCCCTTCTTTTATTTAGGGTTAGCTCATCTTAGTTAAGTGATGCTAGCTTGAATTATGTATTGCTTGATTGATTCTACTGGAAATTCTACGCAGTATTGGACTTAGAAGAACCAAATTAACCTCTTTTTTTGCTATAATGTAGAGAAAGTGGTCAGCATCCATAGGTGTAAAAGTTAATTTATAATCTTCAGCTATTTCTAGCACATTTTTAAGATTTTCATCTTTCATTATCGCTATAATGTCCTCCAAATATTTCTGTATAACCTTCATGGTTCCATCAACATAATGCTCTGTCAATTCACCATCATGAAAATAGACTTTTGCATTTGTACTATCATGCTCAACAATAATTAAATGAGAGATTCCTTTGAAACTATGTCTAAGTGAGTATGTAAGGTTGGTCAACACTTCTTTCTGCCCTTTACCAGCAGATTTTTCTTTCAAGGGAAGAATTTCTTCCTTTGTGGAGGTAAACAATTCTTCCTCAGAAGAAGATTCTTTTTTTGTTGCTACCGCAATCTCTTGACGTTTTTGCTTTAACTTATCCTGCTCTGCTCTAACATCTTTAAAAAGATCATCTACAACTTTTTCGAAAGCAGATGAAGCACCTGAAAAGACTTCAGATTGGTTTTTGGAGTAGAATTTTGATCTAGACTTTTCTTCAAAAAATTCTATCATTATTTTAAGAAGAGTTTTTACTTCCTTTGTATCACTAATTCTGTGATTGAGAACAAATACAATATCAAGGTATTTATTGAATGTTATACTCGAACGCGAAAGTACAATTGTACCATGGTTGGAAATTTTGGTTTCTTCTGCAAATGAACAAATAGCTTTAACTACATTTTTTAAGATTAGTTGGGGGCAAAATTCATCATTAAATACTCGCTCTTTTAATATTTCTCCATCACTATTGCCCAAAAAGAATCCATATATCAATGCAGCATTTGATAAAAGTATGTTCTTAATATCAGTCGTAATTATCCCCTTAAAAATTAATAACAATCTAGAATATCTTTTTTTTGGTGTCAACAATATTCAAATTAACTTTGCTATGAAGAATTAAACAAAACAACTTTAAACTTGTCCCGTTATGTGATAAATATGGATAAGGAAGTTTCATTAGATGAGAAACTTTTCACTGAAATCGATTACAAAATCTATGGCTTTCTATGTAAACAGGGTTTTGCTACAGTTAAAGAAGTGTCAAAGAAGTTTAAAATACCTATTTCTTCTGTGCAAACACAGGTAGAAAAATTGTATAGAGCAGATTGGTTAAAACAAGATGAAATCAGTGGGAAATATCATATTAATTTACTAAAAATTCTTAATAATTCAACAAACAACCTTCTTAAAGAATACCAAAATACTAGAAAAAAGGAAGAAGATTTCGTTCTAAAAACATCTACTAGTTTAACTGAGGCCACAGCAGCCGCTAATAACCATTTAACAAAATCCATGGAGAATCTTTTTAATGAATCAGATGCTTTGGGAGGAAATCTTGTTGAAGAAATAATATCACAGACTAGTAAGTTTGAAAATAACCGGCTTCGTGCTTTTGGGTCATATAGAATTAACTTAGATTCCTTCATGAGAGGAGTAAAAGAGGACATATTCCGAGATCTTAGGAAAAACTTAGGATTCACATCAGCAGGAGAAATTATTTTCAAAGAAGCTTCGTTAGATATGCCTGAGATGCCTTCTGCACTATATATTGCTGACAGCATAAATAATTCAAGAAAGCTAATTAAAAGAGGTTTTTCTGATATAGAGAACAAAACAATGCAAGTTTTTGAAAAAAAGAGGGAAGGATTTCAGATTAATCAGAACGAATTAATTTCATCATTAGAAAAGAACATGAAGATAATACAAAACGAAAAAAAAGAGACATTTTCTTCAAAAACTGAATTGTTCTTATCACTAGTTAAAAGATATCAAAATCAATTTGAAATTCTTTATTCTGCAAATTTGGTATCAATTGAAACCGCGAAAAATAGTTTAATTGACAACTTTAACCAGAAGAAAGTCTTGTTCAAGAACGAACTTGAACAGATTACAAACAGGTTAATCAATAAAACAAAAAGCACCATTTCAGATGTATTGAAGAGGTTTACTACATTTCCAGAATTAATAAAGAAAGATTTGGAATCTGTAAAACAAGAAAAAAGCCAAAAGAAAATACAGAAATTGGGCAATATACTAAGGAAAAGTAACTTAGGATTTGTTCAAGATGCAAAAGAAATAGTGCAACAAATCCAAGTTTTGTTAAATAGTAACGATGAATTTTCACAAAAGCAAGGAAATATTATTACCGATATTATGAAACTTAAAACAATAATTAATGACCTTGTGGAAGGAAGAAACTACGGAGAATTACGAACAGGAATTGAAAATCTAAACAACTTTCTTGAAAATCTCGAGAATGGTTATTCACATTTTACTTCTCATGGAATAGATATTAAAAAGCGCTTGGAGAGTTATAGTAAGAGATTAGAAGAAAGATTGAACAAAATAGAAAATCAAGAGAACAGTATTGAAACTACACTAGCTACATCTTATAACTTACAAATGTCAACTATCTTTCAAAATGTACAGCTATCTCTCGGAAATCTTTTACAAAACATATCTAATGAATTGTTATTAATAAACGATGGATTTGAAAGAGAGATTGAAAATCAAAATCAAGTAATTTTGGAAGAAATAGAAAATTCTTTTGAAACAATTTTAAATAATGTTACAAAGAACATTCAAAATCAAAAACTAACGTTTGAAAGCGGTGCCAATAGAATTAATAATGAATTTAATGAAGCTTCTTCCGAAATTGAGATAGATTTAACAAAAATGATGGAAGAAAATAATCAGTTTCTTGATACAGGTTTCACAACGTTGAAAGAACATACCTTTAAGGTTACGAATATTTACGAAATCAATCACACAGAATTAATATCAGATTTGAAACATTTATTTGAGAACATGTCAATTTCTTTTACCAGTTTAGTCAACTCTCTTGAAAGTAAATTAGGGGATGAATATAGAAATCTACTTGAGTATTTCGAAAAAACAAAGGAAACTACAATGGGAACGGCAAAAAACCTACTAGAGGATTTAACACATCTTCTTACAAATCAGATTGACAAAATTTGGACAAATGCATTAAAAGAATTAAACACATTACAAGAGAAAACACAAACAACAAGAATTCATCAAACATTAAAAAACAAACTTTTGGAAACTAATGTAAAAATAAAAAATGTGATTCAAAACCAAATCAAAGGTGGAGAAATTGCTTTAGAGATGCTTGAAAACAGTATTAGAATGTCTTTTGACGATTTAAATAGTCAAATGAGGGAAGCCTCAGAGAGCTTTAGTAAAAAAACGGAAGAAATCAAATAACAAGTAACTGGAATTTTACTATGAAAAACTGATTTACTACCAACTCTCCGTTTTGTTCCCTTTGTTCAAAAGAATGTTTTTATAGAATGTTGAAATAAGAGTATTTAGTATTAGAAAAAAATTAAGTGCCAGTCCTTTTCCTTCAATAAAAAAATTAGTGGAATATTAAATCGGGGAATCTGCATGGATAGAACAAAAGAAACTAACAATTTAGTAGAATTTTTATACCAACTAAGAAATAGAAAAATTAAAGATTCTAGTAAAAAAGAACAGATTCTTCGCCAAATATGCAATATTGTCCACAAAAAACTTGGTGATGTTCAAGTTACAATTGGTTTTTATGATAAAAATAACACACATTAGATCGGAAGAGCACACGTCTGAACTCCAGTCACGTGGCCTTATCTCG
>BPTO01000214.1 GCA_023705985.1 Candidatus Heimdallarchaeota archaeon
ATTGGGGAATTGAGCATTTAGCTATACATGTTAAAGGCCTTCCATTTGCCGCTTGGGATCCAAGAGGTAGACTAGGTTTAGGTTTAAGTTATTCTACAGCTGCAGTGGGAGCGTCTCATTTGCGTGGTTGGCCATCGACATCTGATATACCTGATAAGAGTGCGTTAGAAGTAATAGACTCATTGAAAGATCAGCAAGATTACAAAACTCTTTTGGACTGTCTAGTAGTTTGCTCCTTTTCGTATTCAATTGACAAAGGTTTTCAATTTGTGGAAAGACAAAGAATATTATCTGCTCTCTGGGACAGAGAAGTGCCAGAAGAAGAACTAATGGAAATAGCTCAAAGAATATGGATAACTAAGAGGCTTTTCAATATTAATCAATATGAAGATGAAAAACCAATTGATTATGATGTACTCCCTAAAAGATTTATGAATGAACCTCTACCTTCAGGAAGAGCTAAGGGAAGTAAAGCTTTCATAAATGAAGAAGATTATCAAAAATCACTGCAACTTCTTTATTCTAAAAGAGCTTTAGATGAACACGGAATACCAAAAGAAGAGGAAATTAAAAGACTTGGAATTGAGGTCAACAGATAGTTTCTTCTAAGAAATTATTTTTTTACCACCTTTATATAGAATTTTACCAATATAGTGTTAGATGTAATAATAAAGGTGAAAATAATGGCTACATCAACAGAAATTAATGTATCAAGCAAATTAGAGCAACGCAACTTTTTAACAGAATGCGTTGACATTGCAATAGATCCCGAGTTGGGCTCTCCGTTCATGATTAAATCAGCAGCTGAAAAGGGTGTTAAGAAAGGAGATGTAACAAGTTGGGAAGAATTAGCAGAGCATTTTGGTCCTACAGACCCTAATACGTTCAGAGATCATTCAGTAAAGTATACTATAACTAAATGGGCATATGATTACAAGAAAAATCATCCTGGAGCTGAGCTTTCGTTAGTTGAAACAGGCGGAACCACGGGACTCCCCAAGAAAGGAATACAACTGGGAAATCTGACTCGAACTGATTTTGAGAATATGAACTGGTACGATATCAATGACACTTCCTTTGAATTGCTAGTGAAATTGAACCTTGAAGTGTTCCAAGATTTCAAGATACCTCTAGGATTAAATTGGCTGGTAATAGTACCAACAGGACCACATACAATTGGTAAATATTTCATTAAGACGTGGGAACGTGATATTGCAGACTTAATTTACACTATAGATCTTGATCCAAGATTTATTAAAAAGGCCATGATGGCTGATCCAAAGATAGGTGGAATGTATTTACAACATCTTCAAGACCAAACAATGAACATTGTGAAGCAAGAATTTCCAAACATTCAAGGAATATTCACCACAGGTGTTTTGCTAGAGAAAATGTTTCCAATGGTTCAAAGATTGAAACAGCAAGGAGACCTTCAAGCAATTGCACACGGCGGAACACCAATGCCAGAAGAAACATATAAAGTGTTAACAGAAGATTTAGATCTTCCCGTTACAGGTTATTATGGACAATCACTTTTTGGAACACTATTCCAAACATCAGAACTTGATGGCTTTAACATTGATTATTATCCTCATCCAAGATTTAGCACGTTCGTAATCAGTGATGAAAATGACATCTCATCTAGAGTCAACTTTGGAGAAATGGGAACTGTTACATCTCAAAGAGTTTCTCCAGAAACAGTTATTCCCGCACTAGTTCAAAATGGTGACCTAGGAGAATTTATCAAACCTAAAGGCAGATTCTCAGGTGCTGGAGTTAGAAATCCCCATCGTGACTTAAGTCAAGGACAGCAAATGGGTGTCTACTAAATCCAGTTCTTCTTTTTTTTCTTCTTTTAATAGCAGATGATTTTTTCTATAATATTCTCTTCTTTTGGAACTAAAATTGAAATCACACTTTAAGTGTCAAAATCAACTCTATAAAAGATTCATAGAATGAACTATTTAAGTAAGGATTTTACTACGTCGACTATTCAAATAATGGTTTGTTGTCCCTTTTTCAGATATTTTGGTAAAGCTCTTTAGATGATTCAGGGATTTTAATAATTATGAATGCATCAACATTTGGTCCAACATGACATAGAACGACAGGTCCAATCGGTTCATAGATGTAGTACAATGGCTTAAGTTTTGTTTTCACAGAGTGAGCTAATTTCTCAAAATCAGGACTTTCTAATCCATATGCACCAGCAAGAACGAAATTCTCATTTTTATCTGCATACTCTGAAACCAATTTAACCATCTCTTCATAACCAGCTTCAGTTCCCTTAACAGATTTCAAAGCATCGATTCCGCCTTCTTCGATAGTGAGTAATGGTTTCTTGTTTAAGAGAGTGCCAAGTAAACGCTTAGCCATTCCAATACGTCCACCTCTTTGAAGATACTTGAGCTCGTTTACTAAGAAATAGATCTTCATGTCGCTAATCATTTGTTTTATTTCTGCGACGAGTTCTGATAATTCCACTCCTTGCTCTCTACGTAAAATAGCATGATGAACTATCAGAGTGATTCCATGAGTTACTGATAAAGTGTCAATGCAGGTTATTTTATCTTTACCTATTTTTCTAGCTGAAATAACAGCGTTTTGATATGTAGCAGATAATTTCGTTGAAACACTAAGAAAAAGTACATGATCGTATTTTTCTAAAGCTTCTCTAAAGACTATATCAAAATCCATAGGCGATGGCTGTGTCGTAGAAATTTTCTCTTTAGAATGGATTAGCTGTGAAAGAAAATCTTCTCTCTTAATACCAATTCTATCTAAATATTCCTTTTCTCCTATGATTACTTTAGCATAAACAATCGGAATTTTAAACTTCTTCTCCATTTCCTCAGGAATATCTGAAATTGAATCCACAACAATTGCAAATTTGTTAGTCATAAATAAAAAAGACAAATCACTTGTTTATAAAATGTAATTCTATACCTATATTGTTTTATCTTGATATAACATGAGTTATGAAGGAGTTCCAGTGGAAAAAACCATCTCTTTCAAACATTTTTCAGATCTTGTGAAATAATAGTCTTTTGTAGCTTTTCCATGTAAGAATCTATCAAGTGCATCAACATCTTTTATTAGTTCTACAAATGGTTTATCATTAAATTCTGCTTTCTGTATATGTTTTTCTGTTGCTTCAACAATTAAATCTATATCTGAGGTTGAAATAGCGCCACATTCAAGACCAAATTTAGAATTAAAATCTTCTAGAAAGGCTTTGACTTTGGGAGCACCAATTGGTCCGTGGTTTTCAAATATTCCTGTTTGAATAATATACAGATCGTGAACTGCTCCTGCTATACCTGCTATCTCAGGATCTATTTCTCTGTTAAGTGCTAATAATTTCGCTAATTGAGAACACGAGCATAAATGCCTAAGACTCCATTCCATAGGCTGATCTCTTTTGATTTCTTTTTTGTTTAAAAGTTCTGCAATAAGAAGATCTTGAATCATATTTAAACGCTTGAAATTTATTTCTTTTATTTCTTGGAATTTCATTTTCAATTAAAACACTCTGAACAATGATTAGATGATAGTTCAGCTATGATGTAAAAAGTTTTCTAAAATAGAATAATTGTAATGTAAAGTATAGCAACATGACTATCATGATTTCACAACTTTTTTCAATTCTCTAGTATCTGAGATTCAGTATGTAACCTTTGCTTTCTTTTCACAATTTTGTCTTTTTGAAACTTAGACTTTATTTAGTAAATTGAGAGAAAAGGATTGTCTTTTTTCCGACGAAAGGTTTAAATTTCCTAAAGCACCTCTTTAAGAGAATCTATAATTTTTGCTGGTGAAATTATGCAAAGACTCTCAAAACAATCTAAAGTTTCAATAAAAAGTATTTTATGTTTATCAATTTTAATTTTTGGACTAAGTTTCTTCTCTAGTACGAGTGCGGCTTCTACAACTGTCTCTTATGACCCACCCTCTTACTCCTCTTTAACCCCCCATGATCCTATTGAAATAAGATCTGATAGTGATCTAGAAGTTTTTCCCGGGTCAGGAACAGTTGAGGACCCTTATCTTATTGAAGGATATAATATTACAACAACAACAGATACTAACGGTATTTACATTACTGGTACAACTAAATATTTTACTGTTCGTAATTGCTATGTTGACGCAAACAATAATGGAATTTATATCACTAATGTAGCTGGTGGAACAGCAACTGTAGTTAACAACACGTGCAACAACAATGGCTATAATGGCATCTATCTTTTCTTTTTTGGTATTGGTGGTTCTACGGTTGCAAACAACACTTGTAGCAATAACAACAAAGGCATCTATATTTACAATTCTGATGATTCTACTGTCATTAACAACACGTGTAGCAACAACAACAAAGGCATCTATCTTTCTGATTCTGGTAGTTCTACGGTGGTAAACAATACGTGTAACAACAATAACGGCTACCATGGCATCTGGCTGGTCGATTCTGATGGTTCTACAATTTCAAACAACACGTGCAACGACAACAACTACGAAGGCATCGTGCTTGCTTCTTCTGGGAGTTCTAATATCTACAACAACACGTGCAACAACAATAGACACGGCATCTATCTTTACAATTCTGGTAGCTCGACGGTTACCAACAACACGTGTAGCAACAATAACAACAATGGTATCTGGCTTTCCTCTTCTGATAGTTCGACGGTTATTAACAACACATGCAGAAACAATACCTACTATGGCATCTATATTTACAATTCTGATTTTTGCGTAGTTATTTACAATCTTTTACAAGAGAATGAAGTCTATGGAGTAATCTTAAGAATCTTTTCTGATAATAATCTCATTCACAACAACAACTTTGTAGACAATAATCTAACAGGAACTTCCCAAGCGTATGATGAATGTACTAACAACTATTGGTATGATCTTACATACTTAGAAGGCAATTATTGGTCGGATTGGTCAGGAACAGGTAATTACTCCATTGACGGTTCTTCTAGTGCTTTTGATCTCTATCCTCTTGATGAACCTGCTGTATTTGTTGTTCGTCCTGTTATTGCAAACATTATTCATTCTCCCTCTACACCCACAGATATAGATACTATTACTATCAATGCTACAGTTACAGACGCTTCGGGTATCCATAATGTTACACTCCATTACAGAGTCAATGTAGGAACTTGGATAGAAGTAAGTATGGATCTTATAAGTGGTGATCTCTATTCTGTAACTATTGGTTCTTTTGCAGTTAGTGACACAATTGAGTACTACATGAGTGCTTTAGACAACTCTGTCAACCACAATGAAGCTATAGAAAATAATAACGGGGAATACTATGACATATTTGTAGGTTCTTCTGATGTTACTGGTCCAAGTATTTCTAGTATTATTCACTCTCCCCCTACACCAACAGAACTAGATACTATTAGTATCAATGCTACTGTTACTGATGCTTCAGGTATTTATAATGTTACACTACATTACAGGATAAATGTTGGGATTTGGTCAGAAGTTAGTATGACTCTTATAAGTGGTGATATTTACAGCGTAACTATTGGCCCTTTTGCAATTAGTGACACTATTGAATACTACATTAGCGCTTTAGACAACTATGATATTCACAATGAAGCTACAGAGGATAATGGAGGGCTA
Organism: Candidatus Heimdallarchaeota archaeon; assembly: GCA_023705985.1. Taxonomy (GTDB): domain Archaea; phylum Asgardarchaeota; class Heimdallarchaeia; order Heimdallarchaeales; family Heimdallarchaeaceae; genus 18H4-34. Next base: position 5,632 of record BPTO01000214.1, read on the forward strand.
TATTACAGTTTATCTGTAGGTTCTTCTGATGTTACTGGTCCTACAATTGACGAAATTGTACACTCTCCTTCTTCACCTACAGAGCTAGATACTGTCAGTATCAATACTACCATCACTGACGCTTCTGGTGTACAATCTGTTACTCTCCATTACAGAGTCAACAGTGGTACATGGATAGAAGTTAGTATGATTCTTATAAGTGGTGATATTTATTCTGTAATTATCGGTTCTTTTGCAATTAGTGACAGATCGG
>BPTO01000215.1 GCA_023705985.1 Candidatus Heimdallarchaeota archaeon
GCATACGATATAAGGCCACGTGACTTGAGTTCAGACGTGTGCTCTTCCGATCTGGTCTATGAATATTTCTTAGGTAAATTTGCTCAACAAGAAGGCAAAGGAGGAGGAGAGTACTTTACACCTAAAAGTATTGTAAAACTACTTGTTGCAATGATTCAACCCTTCAAAGGTAGAGTTTTTGATCCTTGTTGTGGATCTGGTGGGATGTTTGTTCAAAGTGAAAAGTTCGTTGAATCTCATGGTGGTAAAGAGGGTGATATATCCATTTATGGTCAAGAATCTAATCCTACTACTTGGAAATTGGCAAGGATGAACCTTGCAATAAGAGGATTAGAAGCTAATCTTGGTGAAACTAACGCTGATTCATTTCATAGAGATTTACATAAATCATTAAAAGCGAATTTTATTCTAGCTAACCCTCCATTCAATGATAGTGATTGGGGAGCAAAAAAATTAACCGATGATATCAGATGGAAGAAATATGATATTATTCCACCAAACAATAATTCGAACTATGCTTGGATACTACATTTTATTCACCATCTAGCACCAAATGGGATAACAGGTTTTGTATTGTCTAATGGGAGTTTAAGTTCACAAACTTCAGGAGAAGGAGAGATCCGAAAAGCAATAATTGAAGAAGATCTAGTGGATTGTATAATTGGATTACCTTCACAACTTTTCCTAACAACACAGATACCTGCTTGTTTATGGTTCTTGACAAGAACAAAGAATGATGGAAACACTAGAGATAGAAGAGGGGAGACACTATTCATAGATGTAAGAGAATATGGACAGATGATAGATAGGAAAACAAGAAAATTAACACTTGAGGATATAGAAGAAATCTCTTCAATTTATCATGAATGGAAAGCTAAAGGAGGAAAATATGAAGATGAGAAAGGACTGTGTAAATCAGCAATAATAGAAGAGATAAAAGAGTATAATTATGTTCTAACACCTGGAAGATATGTGGGGTTCAAAGACATAACAATGGATGAAAAAGAATTCAAAGAGAAATTTAGCAGATTATCACAACAACTGAGAGAACAAATGGAAGAGGGAAGAAAACTAGATATGAAATTAGAGAAAATACTTGAGTTGTTAGAAAATGAAAACTCTTGATCAAGATATTGACCGAAACCAAAAAACACCCAAAGAGACCTTAAAAGATTGGTCAGTTCATAAAATTAGAGATATTGCAGATGTTAATGTAGATAATATAAATGCAAAAAGAAGTAATCTAGATATTATTCAATATATTGATATAAGTTCCGTTGAGAAGGGTTTTATAATAGAAGAGAAATTTATTGCTTTAAAAGATGCACCTGTTAGAGCAAAAAGAATAGTTAAAGATAGTGATATTTTAATTTCTACTGTAAGACCAAATCTCAAACATTACGTTTTCATCAAGGAAGCTAAAAATAATATGATAGCTTCAACTGGTTTTGTTGTTGTACGAGCTATAAAAATAGAACCTCGTTATCTATATTATTTTCTAACTACACAGGCTTATACAAATTATCTAGCACAGATAGCAGAAACGCATGCAGGAACCTATCCCTCTTTTAAACCAGATATTATCTTGGATACTGATATATTAATCCCAAAAGAAAAAGAACAAAAAGCTATAACAAGGATTTTGGGTTCAATAGACGATAAGATTGATTTAAATAATAAAATGAATAGTACTCTCGAATCCTTAGCACAGTCTCTTTTCCACTGTTGGTTTGTTCGTTTCGATCCTTTCCGGGATGGAGAGTTTGAGGAAAGTAAATTAGGGAAGATACCAAAAGGATGGAAAGTAGAAAAATTTACAGGGTTGTATGCTGTAGGGGGAGGAGGTACTCCAAAAACATCTATTGAGGAGTACTGGGGAGGAGATATTCTTTGGGCTAGTGGAAAAGATATAAGTCAAAATGAAGATCTTTTTCTTATTAAAACTAATAAAAATATTACTAAACTGGGTTTAGAAAGAAGCAGTGCAAAAATATATCCTAGAAATACCGTTGTTATTACAGCCAGAGGAACAGTGGGAAAAACTGCGATTCTATCCAAAAAAATAGCTATTAGTCAAACTTGTTATGCATTGTATCCTAAGAATGACAGATGCCACTTCTTTCTATATCTCTTAGTTCAAAAAATGATTGAATCTCTTAAGAAACAATCTTATGGAGCAATCTTTGATACAATTACTACAAGGATATTTGAAGAATATCAAATAATTATACCAAATGAAAATGTGTTAACAAGATTTATTGATTTAGTAGAACCAATTTTCAATAGAGTTCTTTACAACCAAAAACAAAATGAAATCTTAATTCAACTTCGTACTCTTCTTCTTCCCCAACTTCTTTCAGGTAAACTAAGGGTAAATAATCCTGCACAATTTGGAGGAAATTAACAGTGAAAATAACTGAAGAACAATTAGAAGACGCATCTTTAGAAATTCTCAAAGATTTGGACTACGATATTATTTTTGGTCCTGACATCGCTCCTACTGGAGATCATCCCGAACGTTCATCTTATTCTGAAACTATTCTCCAAGAGCGTTTAAGAATGGCTTTATTCAGACTCAACCCTACTAAACCCAAAGATGCTGTTGAAGATGCTCTTAAGAAACTACATCAAATAGATTCCCCTGACTTATTAAGAAACAATCTTTCTTTTCATAAATTGCTTGTTGAGGGAGTAGAAGTAGATTATTACTATGATGGTCGAGTGAAGGGAGATCTTATCAAAGTTATAGATTTTGCCAATCCTGATAATAACGATTTCTTAGCTATTAACCAATTCACTGTTATCGAAGGCATTGGTGCTAACCAACATAATCGTCGCCCTGACATTGTTTTATTTATCAACGGTATTCCTCTTGTAGTTTTTGAACTCAAGAATCCTTCTAAAGAGGAAACGACTGTAAGAGAAGCTTTCAATCAAATCCAAACCTATAAACATGATATTCCTTCTTTATTCCGAACCAACGAATTAATTGTTATCAGTGATGGTCACGAATCCAAAGTTGGTAGTCTTTCTGCTGATTGGGAACGTTTCACTCCTTGGCGTACTATCGAAGGTGAAACCTTAGCTGATTCTTCTAAAATGTCTTATGATGTTTTGATTAGAGGAATTTTAGATCCACACAGATTATTGGATTATATCCGTTTCTTTATTACTTTTGAAGATGATGGTAAGCAAATAGTCAAAAAATCTGCTGCTTACCACCAATACCATGCTGTTAACCGTGCTATCTCAGAAACTTTACGTGCTTCTGAAGAGCGAGGAGATCAGAAGATAGGTGTTGTTTGGCATACTCAAGGTTCAGGTAAAAGTCTCACCATGCTTTTCTATACAGCTAAAATTACTCAATTACTTAACAATCCTACTGTTGTAGTTATTACTGACCGCAACGATTTAGATAGACAACTCTTTACTACTTTTTCTGTTTCTAGCGATTTACTTCGTCAAACACCTATACCGGCTACTGCAAGAAGATTTAATGAAGATAATAAAGAAGCTACTAGAGACAATATCGAAGATTTACTCAAAACTTCTGGTGGTGGAGTAATTTTTACTACTATTCAAAAATTCCTTCCTGAAAAGAGAGAGGAGGAGTATCCTCTTTTATCTGAACGCAGAAATATTGTTGTTATTGCTGATGAAGCTCATAGAAGCCAATACTCTTTTGAGAAGATACTCTCTGATAAAGGTAAATTAAAAGAAGGTTTTGCTGCCCATATTCGTAAAGCTCTTCCCAACGCTTCTTTTATTGGTTTTACTGCCACTCCTGTTGATTTAGTTGATAAAAACACCATTAATGTTTTTGGTAATTATATCAGCATTTACGACATTTCTCAAGCTATCAAAGATAAAACTACTGTTCCTATTTACTATGAATCGCGATTAGCTAAAATCAAACTCAACGAGGATTTAGAAGGGCAAATCGACGAGGAATTTGATGAAATTACTGAAACTGAAGAAGATTATGCTAAAGAAAAACTCAAATCTAAATGGTCTAGAGTTGTTCAACTAGTTTCCGATCCTGACCGTTTGAAAGAGGTTGCTGAGGATATTGTTGACCATTTTGAGCAACGTCTAGATGTTATTGAAGGTAAAGGTATGATTGTTTGCATGTCTCGTAGAATATGTGTTTCTCTTTATAACGAACTCATTAAACTTCGTCCTTCTTGGCATTCTGATGATAATACTAAAGGTTTCATTAAAGTTGTTATCAGCGGTTCTGCTGGTGATGATGCTTTTCTTCAACCTCATATTCGATCAAAACGTAAGAGAAACATTATTGAAACAAGGTTGAAAGATCCTGAAGATGAATTAGAAATTGTCATTGTTCGTGATATGTGGTTAACTGGTTTTGATGTCCCTCCCATGCATACTATGTATATTGACAAACCTATGCATGGTCACAATCTCATGCAAGCCATCGCTAGAGTTAATCGTGTTTACAAAGAGAAACCTGGAGGTCTTATTGTCGATTATATTGGTATTGGTTATTATCTCAAGCAAGCTTTATCCAAATACTCTAATCAGGAATCTCGCGATCAGACTGGTATTCCTCAAGAAAAAGCTGTTGAGTTAATGTTAACCTATTATGAGATTGTCTCAGATATGTTTTACAATTTTGATTATTCTGTTTTTGACGATGGTAGCCCTTTACAGAGGTTAAATTTACTCCCTTTAGCTATGGAACATATATTGAAGACTCCTAATGAAGATCCAGATGTTGCTAAGAAGAGATTTCTAGATAACTTAGCTGCTTTAAACAAAGCTTTTGCTTTAGCTATCCCTCATAATGAAGCTTTAGCCATTCGTAATGATTTAGCTTTCTTTCAAGCCATTAGAGTTGGTTTTGTTAAAACTACCATGCCTTCTAAAAAACGAAAAGATAAAATCGATTTTGCTATCAAACAACTTATTTCCCGTGCAGTTCTCTCTGAAGATGTTATAGATATTTTCTCCGCTGCTGGTCTCAAGAAACCTGAAATCTCTATTTTATCTGAAGATTTTCTTGAAGAAGTTAAAGATCTTAAACAAAAGAATTTAGCTATTGAATTGTTAAATAAATTATTACAGGACCAGATCAAATCTAGAGCTAAGAAAAACTTGGTTCAATCTCGTTCTTTTGAGGAACTGCTCAAGAAGGCTATTAACAAATATATCAATCGTACTATAGCTTCCGCTGCTATTTTAGAGGAACTACTTTCTTTAGCTAGAGATATGCAACAATCTTTCAAACGAGGAGAAGACCTTGGACTTAATGATGATGAAGTAGCTTTTTATGATGCTATAACTACTAATCAGAGTGCTGTTGAACTTATGAAAGATGAAACTCTCAAACAGATTGCTAAGGAGCTTGTTGCTGAAGTAAGGAAATCTGCTACTATCGATTTTACTGTCAAGAAAAGCGTTCAAGCACGAATGCGAATCTCTATACGCAGACTATTGAGAAAATATAAATATCCCCCTGATCAGACTCCTCAAGCTGTTAAATTGATAATGGAACAAGCACAGCTATTTGGTGAAGAATGGGCTACAGTTTAATCCTAACTTACTTATTTTGTCAAATAGAAAACCAAACCAATCATGGCACCTAAAACTAAAAAGATAGTGTCTCTTACAGTAATAGAAAAATTTATGATTTTAAGATTTAGAGTTACTGATTTTTGAAGAAAAATATAATCCTTCTGTTTTTTTGGGATCCCAAATTCTACCAGTTTTCTTTTTTCTGTCTCTAGCTCTCTTTTTAGTTTAATAATGTCCCTGTTTAGCCTATCTATCCTGATTTGTTGTTTAGTGGGATCCCTGCTCATACTAACTG
>BPTO01000216.1 GCA_023705985.1 Candidatus Heimdallarchaeota archaeon
AAATACGGTTTCATTAAGAAAGATGATTTTTTCGTGATTAAAGTTGCTACAGGCTTTTATGACAATCCAAAATTGGAACTACCTGCATTTGATGGACTAATGCTACTTTTTAGTCAAAAAACAGGTCAATTATTAAGTGTTCTTCTTGATGAAGGACATCTAACAAATATTAGGACTGCTTCAGCTGGAGCTATTGCAGCTAAATATTTTGCTCCTAAAAAAATCAAAAGAATAGGGATTTTTGGAGCTGGTACTCATGGGAGATTACAACCGATTTATCTTCAAAAAGTTCTTGATTGTAAAAATATTATTGCTTGGGGAATAAATCAAGAAGAATTAGATATTTATGAGAGAGATATGAAGAAACTTGGATTTAAGGTTGAAACGAGTCTAAATTCAAAAGATATAACTTCTACATGCAATTTGATCGTCACTTGTACGCCCTCTAAAACACCTTTGATAAAAGCAGAACAGATAAATGAAGGGACACACATAACTGCTATAGGCTCAGATACTCCTGAAAAACAAGAGCTTGATTCAGCAATCTTGAAGAAAGCTAACAGAGTGATTGTTGATAGTATAAGTCAGTGTATGGAAAGAGGCGAAAGCTTCAAAGCTATGCAGAATAGAATGATAGAGAAAGAAAAGTTGGTTGAACTAGGAAAAGCAATAGTCAATAAAAATCTTCAAAGAATCTCCGAAGAAGAGATTACTGTTGTTGATCTTACAGGTGTAGCAGTTCAAGATATACAAATTGCAAAAGCTGTATGGACATATTTCAAAAAGAATCATTAAGTGTTGAAACTAAAAGCTAATATTTCTCGTGATTTTTTACTTACATAACGAATTTTCTCATTTCTAAATTCACAAGAAATAGTTTTTATATTACCTATACTGTTGTATAACTATACAGCTGTATAATATCTATTCAATCTATAGGTGTCTAATATTTATAGTTACCATGTAGGAGTTAACATCGGTTCAGTTTCAGTTAATCTCGTTTATGTAGACGCCAAAGGTAATTTTACTAAATTCAAGCGACCTCATTTAGGTAAACCAATTGATGTCTTAAATCAAATTATTGAGGAGAATTTAAGCTCAAAAAAGTGTTATTTTGGTGTTAGCGGTTCATTTGGAGACTTATCTGAGATAGTTGCTGTTGAACGAGGTATTAGTTCATTAAATGAGAAGTTTGATGTTGTCATCTCATTAGGTGGAGAAGGCTTTGTTTTATATGTATTAAATGAAAATGGACATATTATTAATGTCCTATCTCACGATAAATGTGCAGCAGGAAGTGGAGAGTTTTTTGTTCAGCAAATCGGAAGACTAGATATTTCTTTAAATGAAGCTATCTCTCTTGCTCAAAAAGGTAAAAAAATAGAATTAGCTTCTCGTTGTTCTGTTCATTGTAAATCTGATATAACACACAAATTGAATAAAGGCGAAGCTTCAATTGAAGATATTTTAACCTCTGTTCTTTCTAGTATGGTGAATAAAGTTATGGGATTGATTTTTCAATCTCGTGTAGATGTTAAAAGTTTACTTCTGATTGGAGGAGTTTCACTTAACGAAGCTTTTGTTAAATTACTTCGAGAACGGCTAAATGACGCTGAAGTTGTGGTTAAGGATGTCAGTTCCGTTTTTGAAGCCTATGGTACAGCTCTCATAGTTAAAGATTCTCCTATTCATCAACAAATAGAAATAAAAACAAGTCAAAGTTTTTCAACGTTCCCTTCCTTGCATCAATTCAGTAATCAAGTTACAATAATCGAATCAACTGAATACAAGAAAGATTTTAATCAAGATTCGGAGTTTTTATTAGGTGTAGATGTTGGTTCGACAACTACTAAAGCAGTATTAGTAGATCCAGCTGATACAGCTGTGATTGCATCGTATTATGGTAAAACAAGCGGGAATCCTATAGAAGCAACAAAAAAATGTATTAAAGAAATTATCTCACAAGTAGGTGATTGTAAAGTCAATTTAGTTGGTGTAACGGGTTCAGGAAGACAAATAGTCGGTGCTTATCTTGGGACTTCAGCTGTTTATAATGAAATTTCTGCTCATTCAGAAGGAGCTGTATACTATGATCCCGATGTAGATACTATATTTGAAATTGGAGGTCAAGACTCAAAATATATGTTTCTTCAAAACGGTGTGCCAGTAGACTATGCGATGAATGCTTCATGTTCTGCAGGAACAGGTTCTTTTCTAGAAGAAAGCTCCAAAGGTGATTTAGGCATTGGCATCTCTGATCTCTCTCAAATTGCGATGGAAGCAAATGATCCTATTAGATTCAAAGCTGATTGTGCAGCCTTTATCAATACCGATGTTCGTACGGCCTTACAAGAAGGATATTGTCATAAAAATATAGTTGGAGGATTAGTTTACTCAATTGCTGAAAACTACTTGAACAAAGTGAAAGGTTCTAGATCAGTAGGCAAGAAAATTTTCTTTCAAGGAGGAGTTGCTAAAAATAACTCGGTAGGTTATGCTTTTGCCCAAACGACAGGAAAACAAATAATCATACCACCTAACCCAGAATTAATTGGTGCATTTGGTATAGCTCTTATAGCGAAAGCAAAGAACGCACAGTCTGAAATAAAAGAAATGCCAAAAAGAACATGTCTAGAATCATTAGCTAAAGAAGAATTGAAGCATCTTGGAAGCTTTACATGTAAATCATGTAAAAATTATTGTGAAATTGAAAGATATGAAGTAGGTGGTCGTAAGTTTCCATTTGGAGGTCGATGTTCTAAATATGAACATCTATGGAAAGGATCAGAGAAATTAAAAGAAAAGGAAAATCTTGTTGACCAAAGAAATGAACTAATATTTGAAAGAAAAGATAAGAGAAAGAAAAGACTAAAACAAATAAAAGGAAAAATAGGCATTCCTAGAGCTTTACTCACTCATAGTTTGTTTCCTTTATTTTCTACTTTTTTTGAAGAAATAGGTTATGAGGTCATTTTATCCGATATAGATGAGGACAAAGAAAATTTAACAAATGCTTCATTTTGCTATCCCGTACAGATATTGCATGGAGCTGTATATGATTTAATCAAGAAGGAAATACCAATAATTTTCTTACCTCACGTTCATAAATTAACGAAAGGTGAAAAGTGGTTTGATTCAACTTTCTGCCCAATAACTCAAGCTAGTCCATATATCATTTCTAGAGCTTTTAATGATACTCGATTCTTAAATCCTGTACTAGATTATTCTAAGGGGTATGAGAGCGATGAATCATTAGTGAAAATGGCTGTTAAGGAATTGAAACAACCAAAATATTTAGTTGAAGAAGCTTATGAAAAAGCTGTAGTAGCACAGAAGGAAGTTGAAGATAAATTCCTACAGCTAGGAAAAGAAGTATTACAGAAATTAAAAGGCTCTAAAGAAATAGCTATTCTATTAGTTGGTAGAAGTTACAACGTTTTTCCACCTGAAACGTCACAATTGATTCCAAAAAAACTGGCAAGCATGGGTGTTACAGTTATACCTTTTGACTTTCTAGATAAATATGAAGTAGATGACATTCCTTGGTATTTTGCTAATTATGCCAAAGTTGCTATAGATTTAGCAAAAAATAATGATAACCTCTTTTTATTATATATTAACAGCTTTAGTTGTACAATTGATGCTTTCATCCAAAATTACGTCAAAAGCGAGATGAGTTCTAAACCTTTCTTACTTCTAGAGCTTGATTCTCATACAGCTGATGCTGGGACTCAAACACGTCTTGAAGCCTTTCTAGAAATAATCGATAATTTTCAAAAAATTACTGAAAAAACTAAAACAAAACCATTTCAAATCTCTAGAGTAGAAAAAACAAATGGAAAAATAGAAGTTATCACTTCTAATGGTATGAGGCTTGACATTCGAGATTCACGAGTAAAACTCTTTATGCCAGGTTTTTCTAAGTATCATACAGCTGCATTTACCAAAGGTTTTGAACTATACGGTTTCAATGTAGGAACCGCTACCGATATCAAATTGGAATATCCAATTAAAGGTCTAAGACACTGTTCAGGAAAAGAATGTTTACCTTTACCAATCGTTCTCGGAAATATTCTTACAATAGTGGAAAACAGAAAAAATCCAGAAGAAGTAATCGGAATATACATGATGGCAGGAGGTTCTCCTTGTGCTGTATTCAGCTATATTCATTATTTGGAGCAATTTATTGAAGATAACAGAATAGAAAATCTCTTCATTTTCAGATTTGATCAATTAACAAATTTCTTAGGTGTAGGTCTCCTAAAAATAGCTCGTTATAATCCCAAGATTGTTTTACTTGCTGACATTATGAGTGAGATAGAAAGCTCCTTACATGTAGTAGGCGAGAAAGAGAGTATAAACCTTTTACACACGTACTGGTCTGAGTTCTTAGATACCACAAAAGTTCTGAAGGATTATGATAAAAATGTTGAAAAACTCATCGAACGCATAGCAACGATACCGCGTAAAAGTTCTCCAGAAACGCATCCAAAAGTGTTAATAAGTGGTGATTTCTTTGTTCGTTTCAGCCCTTTCTTTCTGCGAGAACTAAGAGAAATTTATACCAAGCATGGTATTATAGTTAAATCGTCAGATATGTTTGAGCTTACTCTATACAGTAGTTTTCATCTTGCTCATGTAGCTGCTCATAGTTGGAAAAGAGATCCATATAAATTCACAACAGCTCTTAAAGCTTTGTCTACATTCTGGACCAGAAACGCTCAGTTGTTTTTTATTAGTAAAATTGGTCCTGTTATCATGTATATCGCTGAAAGGAAACAAAGAAAGAAGTATAAGAAAACTGGATTATTGCTAGAAGACCGTAATAGCTTAAAATTAATAATTAAACATTCAAAACCCTTAATCAGCCTTTTAATATTCGGTGAAGCAATTCCTACAATTGGGAAAGGCATGGAAATTCTAGAAGAATCTAATTACGATTCTTTAATATTGACAGGACCAATAAATTGTTTACCCTACAAGATTTCACAGTCAATACTAAAACCGATTTACATGGAAAATAATACCCCTTTTCTTGTATTTGATTCTGATATCTCAGCAATTACTCCCAATATGAAAAGATTAATTCACGCTAATATAGAGCAGATAAAAAGAAGAAGAACAAAAAGAAAGACTTGAAGTTAATACTCAAGAATTTTATTGGTATCCATTTGAAAAAACAGATTTGTATGTAAAACCCATTTGCCAAAGGAATTATAAATCAGAATATCTTCACCTTTTCTGTGACTGACAATGTTGCTATATTTGCTATTCCTCTCGCACTATTAGGTAATATTATCATTTCGCTAGGTTATGTTCTTCAGAAAAAAGTAAGTGAATCTCTTCCTTCTATTGAAAAGACATCAATAATTCCAAATTTAAAGAATTTTTTAACTAAACCTCTTTGGATATTGGGTGTTATGTTGACTATTCTTGCAGTTCCTGTAACTGCTCTAGCATATTCTTGGGGGAGCATATCACTAATCTCTAGTCTTGGAGGAACTTCTATAATATTTATAGCAATATTCTCTAGGTTCCTTTTGAAAGAGAAGATAAACATTAAGGAAGGAGCAGCTTTAATTACAATTGCTATAGGTGTAGTAATAGCAGGCTATTTTTCTCTTGAGACGAGTACACAAAGTGATTTCAACGAATTTTGGAACTTATTTGTTTCTACATCATCTGTTTTAATATTACTAGTATCAATTACTTTAAGTTCCATTTTACTGACAACATTCATCTTATGGATAAAACAGTATGTGG
>BPTO01000217.1 GCA_023705985.1 Candidatus Heimdallarchaeota archaeon
TGCAGAAGAGGATAACACTGAAGAAGAGTTCACTTTACGTTCATCTTTTTCTAACTGGGGTCCTATTATTGCTGTTCTTTCATTAATTGGTATAACTTATGGTGTTCAACGTACTGCTCTTGCTCTATACGCTGAACAGTTATCACCTGGTGAAATCTTTCCTTTAGGCGAGAACTTTCCTAATTTTCTCGTTTTCATTTCTGTTGCTTCAACAATTATAGCTTACGGGTTATTTAAAGGTATAAGTGGTTTTTTCAGTAGTAGCATAAGTGTTAGATTTTCACGCAAAAAAACTTTGATCACAGGATTATCTCTTCTTCTCGTAGGTTCCATTACTTTAGCTTTTGGCAAATACCTTTGGGCTTTAATTCTCGGTAACATGTTTATTGGTGGTGGATTAGGCTTCTTCTTCACCTCTTCGATGTCTGCTCTTACTGATATTGCAGGGACGAAAAGTAGCGCTTTTTCTGTTGGGTCAATGGAATTTTTTGTTTATTTCGGTTCTAGTTTTGGTTCTTTTCTTGCTGGTTTCATTGCAGAGAAAAGTGAGCAAAATTTCGCAGACAGTTTTATTTTCGCTCTCGCTGTTGCTGGTGTTGCATTAATTGTTGGTATTTTTCTTCTTCGTAAAGTTGAAACTGTTGATTTGGTTAAAGGAACAAAACAAGAAATCTTATTAGATTCTACTAAAGTCGAAACTAGATGGAGTTTTAGAAATATTTTCAAGACACCAACTTTAGTTCTATCTTACATTGGTGGTCATTTTTCCCGTATTATGGATAGCATCATAGTCTTACTTCTTCCCATTCTCCTTGCTACAACTTACGATTTTGACGTGCTACAAATTGGTGCTGTAGCTTCAGTTTTCACCCTTTCGTGGGCTGTTGCTATGCCTATCACAGGACGTATAAGTGATCGTTTTGGTAGGAAGATTCTTGTTGTTACAGGATTGATTGTTGAAGGATCTAGTTTCATTTTGATGATCTATGCTGAGAGTTTTACAATGGTTATTTTGCTCGCTCTTACTGCAGGTTTAGGTACAGCTACTTATTATCCTGTTCTACCTTCAATAACAAAAGATGTTGTTCCAATAATAAAGAAAGAAAAAAGTCTAGGAATCTATCGTATGTTACTAGATACGGGGTATTTCACAGGTCCTTTGATTTCCATAGGTTTAGTTTATGCTGCTTTCAACATTAATTTCTTAGACGAAACTCCCCAAGCCAATATGCTCAAATTCCCTTTTCTAGTAATTGGTATATGCTTAGCATTAATTGGATTGGGTTTCGCTTTTCTAGCAATAGAAACTCGTCCTGGATGGGTTCAAGCTAGTTATTCTATGAAACATGCTAACAAGGTTCTAGAAGTATATAATAAATTGAATGAAGCATTCAAAGATTATTTAGAAGATGATGATATAGAGTGCTGTACTCAATCGATGAAAGAAGCAAAAGAACTCGAACGAGAAGCTGATGTTCTAGTAATGAAAGTTACACAAGCTTTGTATGGTAATGTCAGACCAGCTCCTGATGATTATCATTTTTACAAAATTACAGACATTTTAGATTCTTCTATAGGACATAGTCTCAAATCTCTACGAAAACTTGTCCTCCTCCCCCGTGAAAAACTTAGTTCTAAGTTCATCGAGTATCTTAAGCTTGAGAGCGATTTATTGACAGATCTTATAAAGAGCGCAGCTGGTGCGTTGGAAGTGGTTTGTATCCAACCTCTAGCTTCTCACCCTATTTTCGATGAAGTTCATAAGCTCGAACATGCTCTCGATAAGAACAATCAGAAAGCTCTCAAAGAGATTGTTACAGATGAAGAATCAAAACTTAGCTCTGTTCAATCATTGTTTGTTTTCCAAATAATAGAATCTCTTGAAATAGCTTCTAACTTGATTGAAGATGCAGTAGATGTGATGAAAATCGTTGGTTTAAAGCACCAAGTCAGTCCTTTGATTATCTGATTTTTTGCGTCTCCCAAACTAATAAAAATGTTTAACGGATTAACAAATACATGTATAGAAAATTGTACTTTGGTTTAACTTTTGCAATTATCATTATGATTACCTTTCAAGTTAATGTTAGTAACAGTAATAGTGATGATGAAATCACTACTGAAAGTATTTTTTCTGAAAATAACGATTTCTACAAGGATGTTTATAATCTTGATAGTGAACTTTTAAATAATTATACCTTGAACATCGAATTCTTCGGTTTTGATGCTGATGTTGTTGATGAAGTGGAAATAGAGAGCATGTTAGATCCATCCTATTCTGCTGGATATTCTTCGATTGGTACAGCTAATTTGTATTACGATTTCATTTTTTCTTACGCTTCTCTTGATGATACTCAAGCTCTTGCTGATTATATTCTGAGTATTGCTACTAACGGTTCAGATGTTGGTTATGATATAGATTTAGATATTCTCGCTAACGATCTAGCAACAGGAGTTCGTTCGGATATTTTTATTCCAAGAGATGGAATGGTTATAGACGCTGAACTTGTTGAAGATTTCATATATACTAACTTCTTCATGGATCACGAAGATGATGTTGGTTATACAATCTATCTTCTTAATTACTCTATTTTTGATGCTGTAGATCACAGTCTAGAACATTGGTACTATGCTGATACAATTGGCTACGATTCAAACACCACAATCACTCACTGGTATTCAGGCTATAATGATATACCCTATAAACCTACTCTGGGTTGGGGAGGAGATTACCGATTCTGTTTCTTGGATTTATCTGCAAGGACATGGTATTTTGACTGGTTCCTTAATGCATGGAAAGGTTTCAATTATGGCGATTTTCTTCATTATCACTATCCAGACATGGATAATTTCACTCAAACCTTCGATCCTCACACTCCTAGCGGTAAAGACATGCTATCTATATATCTTGCAGAATGGATTCAAAGTTATCTGGGAAATGTTTTTGCTACTTATTATGCAGCTGCTCCTATAGGAAAATCCTATTCACTTCAAACAAAAGTTTTTTTCAATATGTCAGATGCAGGATATACTCTCGATGATGTTAACTGGTGTCTTTCTGAAAAAAGAATCTTTGACCAACTCAATCATGATTTCCCTTGGTTGGATTGGAGAATAGAAGTGGAATATGTCAACCTTGCTGACTATCCTGATATTGACCTATATATAAAAGAAAACATTCACTACGACCAAGATGGCCCATATATCAATGTCGAGGAGGGACTGTTTAGTTTACTCGACAGTCAACTAGATATGCATTTTAATTACAGTGCAGCCGATACTGTACTTCCGTGTTATGCGTTTCTGACAGATGAAGTTAGCTTCAAATGGTATGGTATCTCATTCGCTGGATTAGGAGGAATGGGTTGGGAAATCTTGTTAGCTGACCAATATTCACTATTTAAAGATGGAGATGTTTCTCAGCCTCGACGTGGAATGTCTGGAGTTTTGATTCATGAGTTAGGACACAGTTTAGGCTTACCTCACCCACATGCCAGTTATTATGGCTGGGGTTCTTCCTTTATCAAAGAAGTAATGAATTATTTTTCAATTGGTGAAAAAAGTTTCAGCATTTTCTATAAAGACGCTGTAGGACGAGCACACACTGATTATTTCTATACTGAAACACTCTATGAATATGAATTAGCACTGGCTATTTATGTTGCTTATGGTTCTCCAGAGGAATTGCTAGATCTGAGACTCTCAATTGTTGAAGCTTTGACTTTAAGTGAAAGCAATTATGCAATGATGAATTATGCGCAAGCAGCTACTCTAGCTGTAGAAGCATCAACATTGACTGAACTTTTCAGATACTATCTTGATAACCCTGAAGAAATACCATCTACAGTCACAACTTCATCTACTGAGACAGAAACTCCGATTGTGTCTGAAACAACTGATATTACTTTTGGTTTCATAGCTATTGTAATTACATTTACACTCATGCTTATTCCTTCAATTAGAAAGTATGAGAAGAAAAAATGAAGTTAAATTACTTTATTTATTTTATTTCCTTCTTTCTCTTTTTTCTCTATTTCAAAGAAGTTTAGTTCCTCTCCTTTAAGATGGTGTAAAAACCAAGTAAGGTTCTGATGCATTACTGCGTAATTTTCTTTGGGTTTATTGATTCCATGACCCATTCCTGGAAATTTGAAAAACTCCACATGAACACCTATCGATTTCAACCCTCTATAGAGCTCTGTAGCATTCAGAAAAGGAACTCTTTGATCAAACTCTCCATGTTGTATAAGCGTTGGAGTTTTAGCTTCCTTGATTTTAGTCATAGGAGCAGTTTTCATATAAATTTCCATATTTTCGTGTGGTAAAGCTGAAAGATAATCTTCTGTGAACAATCTGATATCTGTACCAATATAATAGGTATACCAGCTAGATACTCCCGCTCCAACACTTGTTGCCGCAAATTTCTTTGAATTTGTTGCCACAAAAGCGCTAATATAACCTCCTTGACTCCACCCGCTACAGCCCACTTTTGTTTCATCTACAAAACCTTTCTCTACGAGATAGTCAACACCACTCTCTATGTCCCACAAATCTCCAATACCAAGATTTTCTTTGTTTAATTCTGAGAAACTTTGTCCTCTTCCAAGGGAACCTCTGTAATTAGGTTTTAGGACAAGAATATCCTTATTTATGAATGAAGTAGTTGGGTAAAATCTAATATCCTCACCAATAAGAATTTGATCCTGTGAAAGCCATGAAGGACCACCATGAACAACAAGAAGTAAAGGATATTTCTTCTTCGAATCAAAATTTGCAGGTTTTCTTAATATTCCTTCAATGATAGTACCATCTTTACTTTTCCATTGAATAGTTTCTGAAGTTCCTAAATCCCACTTTTCTACATTTTTAGCATTATCAGTTATTCTTGTTACCTTCCACCCACTTGCTAAGGGTTCAGCTACTATAACTTCTACAACTTTAGTATTGCTTCCTGCAATTGTTACAATACAACCATTTTTTGAAGCTCTGACACCAGAAACAGGATTGTAACTCTGTAAATCAATTTCCTTAATCTCACCATTTTCACTTATACTAGCCAGTTTTCCAACTGTGTTTTCATAATAACTAACATGGATTCCTTTTTCACTCCATGTAGCAGATGAAATTTCTTGGTCTAACGCCCTTGTTATGCATTTTAACTTGTGTTTGGTATCAGTTTCTGATAAATCACTTGAAGTACAATCTGTTTCATTAATAATCCATAAATCACCTTGTGTATAGAATTTATCATCTCTCTCTTTATAATGTATCAGAATTTTAGTCCCATCTGGAGATATATTAACAATTCGTGATACTGCAGGTAGGTTTAATTCAGTTAGTTCTCCAAAAATTGATTCTTCTTCTTCTTTCTCCTCTTTATCTTCTTTCTTCTTCTCGGTAATCTTTGTTTTTTCATTTAAGTACTTCTCAAGTGATTTTTCTGCTTCTAGTTCTAATTTGTAGGATGAAAGTTTCTTAAGAAAGATTAAATCATCTTTTTCTCTGCAATTAAAATAAATAGACTTATTTTCATCTGAAATGAAGAACTGTTCTATTTTTTTGTTTATTTTATGCCCTTTTGTTATTTCTACTGTAGGTCGAACTATTTTTTTCTCCTCATCTTCATCACAACAAAGATAGAGTTCGTCCTGGTACTGTTTCATCTTATCA
>BPTO01000218.1 GCA_023705985.1 Candidatus Heimdallarchaeota archaeon
TGTCAGAGAATTACAAGAAAGATCTAACTCCTTCAAATATGCGTAAGAAGCCAGAGGAGACAGATCAATAGATGTCAGAGAATTACAAGAAAGATCTAACTCCTTCAAATATGCGTAAGAAGCCAGAGGAGACAGATCAATAGATGTCAGAGAATTACAAGAAAGATCTAACTCCTTCAAATATGCGTAAGAAGCCAGAGGAGACAGATCAATAGATGTCAGAGAATTACAAGAAAGATCTAACTCCTTCAAATATGCGTAAGAAGCCAGAGGAGACAGATCAATAGATGTCAGAGAATTACAAGAAAGATCTAACTCCTTCAAATATGCGTAAGAAGCCAGAAGAGAAAGGTCTAGACTTTCCAGAGAACAACCATTTAATTTTAGTTCTGTTAAACTTGAACAATAGACTAAAGCTGATAAATCTATAAAAGAAATCCCTTGACAAGCTAAATCCAGGTATCTCAATTTCTGTGGATTTTCAATTAAGACATGACTCGATTTACCTTTTACAGATATTGTTGGTAGTATTACTGAAGAAAATTGTTGTAAAGAGTTCTCATTAAATTTCTGTAAAGCTTCTCCAGAGAGTAGGTTTGATTTGGATTTAAGCTTGTTTTCTTCTTCATTCCCCATAGAAAGAAACAATCTTTTCACTATTTATAACTGTTCTCTAGATAATAGAAGTATATAAAACCCACAACAATTTTTGGATGTCAGCTGTAGTTTAGCTGCAACTTTTCTCGACAAGTTCTTTTAAAGGAATAATCTGAGTTTCCTTAGACATGGCTTAAGGGGTCCACATAAAAATGAGGTCGTGGCAAAAACAGAGATTTGAGGAACAAGGTGGTGCATTAGGCACCTACCTCTCTCCTCAAGATTTACAACAAATTTTAGCTCTTGGTTTACGTAAAGTACACTTCTGTTTATTAACATAAACAAAGTCGAATTATACTTTCGACATTAAGAACCTCTATTTATACTAGAGAATCACCTATTTTAATTCATCATTTTCTTGCCGAACAGAATTAGTTATATTATCATTTGAGGTTTCTTGTTTTTTAACCATTCTACTTCTTTTTAGACCTTCTATTTGCGAATCTATTAACTGATTAATTTTCTTAGTTTTGATTTCAGTGTTTTTCATTGGATCACAAGGTGGATCAGCAAAATGTAGTGGACATTCTTCACATATTTCCAAATTCGCTCTTTTCCCTCTTATTGTAAAGAATAGTGCGATTTCAAATGGTATAAAACTGATGAGAATTAACCTTATCCACCATGTTGGTCCTAAGACTATTATTGAGATATAAGCACCAATTCCTAACCCTAACGAGCTCCTGAAAAAAGATTTAAACCATTTATTTGAAGGGTGTATTAATGAATGTAGTACTAATGCTACTAAGCCAAATAGATATACTATTGGGAGTATGATTACATTAGCAGTAAAGAATGCTTTAGTATTGAAGAAAGCAATTAGAAAAATAGTAAGTGCAGAGTAAAGGCTTGTACAACCAACACATAATTTTAAACCCCAAATATCAAAGTAATGATTCTTATATTTGCTACATGTTGGATGATGTGCGAAATTTTGCCAAGCTGTAACTTTAGTCATAGCCCAGATTACATGAAGTGGTGTATACTTTGATAGATGAACTTCTTCATCAAGATATGGGGATTCTATTTTAGCATCTTCCATAAATATCACCAAAACGGTATATACAGTATTAATGATTTTCATTTTTAAGATGTTTTAAAGGTTTCTTAGAAAAAAGAAAGAAAAAAAAAGAAAAATTTTATTATTTTGGAAATAGATCAGGTATATCATCAGTTGCAGCTAAGAAGTACATATATAGATGTCCAATCCATTTTGCAACTCTTGTAACAAAATCATAGTGTGCTTTGAATCGTTTACCTGCAACAACAACTGTAAAACAGTTAATGAATGCTGTAATGCCAATAATCATGTTGAATATCATCATTACAAGGCCTATTATGATTCCATAGAACATCTGTAGTATGGGTCTGATAATACAAAAATTTAATCTACTTGCTGTTTCTACAAATCCTGGTAGGGACATAATAAAGTGAAAAACATTGTACTATTTAAGATTTATTGACATAAATGTAAAAAGTAATTAAAGTGTTTTTTTCATTTTTTCAGAATTACTGTAGCGAACTTAGAATTGATAACATTAAAATAATCAGTGAGAAGAAAGAGATGTAATGACTTCAACTCTTTTAATTACAGGAGCAGCTGGTTTTATTGGTAGTAGTACTGCAGAGAGGTTTTTGCGAGATAATTATATAGTAATTGGACTAGATAATTTCGATGAATCATACCCCAAGTGGATCAAAGAATTAAATATAAAGAAGTTAAGTGACAATAGTAATTTTACATTTATTGAAGGAGATTTAACCGATCAATCCAAAATTTCTTCAGTTTTAAAGAGCTATAAGGTAAATACTATAATGCACCTAGGAGCTAAAACAGGTGTTAGACATAGTATAGAGAATCCTCTAGATTATATCAAAGCAAATGTGTTAGGTACATCTATTTTGTTAGAAGAATGTAGAAAAGCGAATGTTAAAGAGATTATTATCGCATCCTCTTCATCAGTTTATGGAGAACGAAATAAGATTCCCTTCAAAGAATCAGATGATATTCACAACCCTATTTCTCCATATGCTACAACTAAAAGTATGGTAGAATCGATAGCTCAAACTTATAGTAAACTTTATGACATGAAAATAACTGTTTTGAGATTTTTCACTGTCTATGGCCCAAAAGGTCGTCCAGATATGGCTCCTTATATCTTCATACACCGTATTTGTCAATCTCAACCTATTATTCAATTTGGGGATGGAGAAACATCTAGAGATTATACTTTTATTTCAGATATTGTTGATGGAATTTTTGAAGCAGTTAGGAGAACATCAAAATGGCAATATGAAGTAATAAATCTAGGCAATTCAGAACCTATCCGATTAAGTGATTTTATTACTGAAATAGAAAATATTGTTGGGAAAGAGGCAAATATCATCAAAGAAGATCGGAAGGAAGGTGATGTTTCAACTACTTGTGCTGATATAAGTAAAGCTAGAAGGTTACTTGATTATAATCCAAAGATTCCGTTGAGAAAAGGTCTAGAACAAATGTTTGACTGGTATAATTCATTAGAAGAGAAATACGATGCTTAATTTGCAACCTACTTTTTCTGTTATGATTGCTTCAAATTAACATCGATGTCTTTAATACTTGCTAACTTGTGTGACAACAAGAAAGTTTTAAAATTCCCATTCAAGGATAATGTAGGTAGCTTTGCATAAAGTAGTTGTATTGGGTGCAGGTTTAGTCGGTAGTGTTATCGCTAGGGATCTTGCACTAGATAGTGAATTAGAAGTATCAATAGCGGATATAAATGATTCCGCTTTGAAGGAATTATCAGAAGAATTTGAAATAAACAGCATTTATCGAGACCTTTCAGAACGATTTATAATACAGGAACTTGTCGAGAATTTCGATTTAGTTGTTGGTGCTTTACCAGGTTATTTAGGTTATCAAGCTCTTCAAAGTGTAATAGAAGTAGGTAAAAGTGTTGTTGATATCTCATTTTTTGAGGAAGATCCTTTTACTTTGGATAAATTAGCTAAGAAGAAAGAAGTGACTGCGATTATTGATTGTGGCGTTGCTCCAGGTTTAAGTAACATTATCTTGGGTCATGTTCACAGCTTACTCGACCATACTCATAGTTTTGAATGTTACGTAGGAGGTCTTCCTGTTGAGAGACAGTGGCCCTATGAATACAAAGCACCTTTCTCACCAGTTGATGTAATAGAAGAATATATTCGTGATGCAAGATTTGTTGAAAATAGAAAAATAATAACTAAACCTGCTTTGTCTGACTCTGAATTGATTGAATTTCCTGAAATAGGTGAACTTGAAGCTTTTAACACTGATGGGTTAAGAACATTACTAAAAACTATGGATATTCCGAATATGAAAGAAAAGACACTTAGGTATCCTGGACATATTAAACTTATAAAAATACTAAAAGATACAGGCTTTTTCAGTAAAAGATTCATTGATGTGAATGGGATAAGTATGAAACCTTTAGATTTAGCTACAAAATTACTTTCTGAAAAATGGCAGCTAGGAGAAAAAGAAGAAGATTATACGATAATGAAAATTATCATTGATGGAACAAAAGAAAATAAACTCTTCAAATATTCATACGAACTTTTAGACCATTATGACAAAGAAAATAATATAATTTCAATGGCTAGAACAACAGGATATACAGCCTCTATTATGGCTAGATTAGTTGTTAAAGGTAAATTTGAGAAGAAAGGTATTTGTCCACCTGAATATATAGGTAAAAACGAAGTTGTGTATAATTATCTTATGAATGAGTTAAGAAAAAGAAATGTTAATGTCAAAGAAAAAATAGAAGAAGTAAATAAGTGATTTTCTTGTAATCTCCTATTTCTTTCTTCGATTTTAAAGATTTGAATTAGAGTATTTTACTATTTATGTTAGAGAATTAAGAGAAATCAATTCTTTACTGGATCTATCCTTATTTACTTTGATATTTCCTAGAATGTTTACATTACTTGTAAAATCTGAAATTATTTTTCGGATCATCTCTTCAGGTAAACCTTGATCTTTTAGTTCTTTGTAAAGAGATCCAACACCTTTTCCATACTCAATTGCTATTTCAGAACTATATAAGGAGCCAAAAATACCTTTAATTAGATCTGGAATTTCTGTTGAAACTGCTTGCAGAATTTCTTTTAATTCACCAACATCTTTCATCTTCTCTTCATAATCTTCTTCAAAATCTTCATTTTCTTCTTCAAAATCTTCATCAACTATTTCTTCCTTGTTATTGAACTCGCTCATGTTTGTCACCTAAATTCTTTCTAAGGTAGACTTTATTTGAGCACTCAATAAGAAGATGTTGAGCTGAAGTGACCATTATGTGGTCAATAAACGAAATTCTTAGCTAGCAACATTTTTCAACTTATTTTTAGGAAACATCACATTGAAAATTACTACAAGAATTATAACAGAGACAATTTCCAGAACCCCTAGTAGCCAAAGTCCAACAAGAGATGAGAAAATAAAACCTATTGCTAATAACGCTATGAAGATAAAAATTGCTACATATTTAGCTATTCTATTTTTAGTTCTTACTTCCTCAAGAACATATTTATATTTTAACTTTCCAAAAAGCAAGATCTTAAAGAACATTCCTGCTACCGCTATTATTGGAAGGACTAGTGAGAATATCAGTTCAAAGGGCAAAACATCAAGTATATATGGCCTAGTTATTCGAGTCAATACCCAAATAATATAAGCAAAGGGAATGGTTCCTAAGAAAAAAGGAATTTTTGCTTTAATCTGGTCTCTTATTGATATTGGAAGAGCTGACGTTATTGTTGTTCCTCCTGATGCTACAGTTGTAAGACCTACAATTAACGTAGTCGTAAAAATAATTGCTTGAAAGATAATTATACAAAAACCCTCCGTTAAGCCATTCTCTCCAATTGGATTATACGTAAAACCTAACATCAAA
>BPTO01000219.1 GCA_023705985.1 Candidatus Heimdallarchaeota archaeon
AGATGGAATCATGGGAGATACTGGTTTCTGAATCTCAAGAGCGAATGTTAGCAGTTGTTTCTCCAACCAATGTTGATAGGGTGCAATACATTTTAGATAGATTTGATCTTCTTCATGCTATTATAGGTGAAGTGACAGATAATAGCCATTTTATTACATATCATAATGGAAACAAAGTTAGTGAACTTCCTGTTAATTTAGTTGTCAATGGATGTCCTGAACCAGAAAGGAAATTAGTAAAACCAGATTATATAGGTAAAAACTCCAACATCAATTTACCTCTTTCAGAGAATATAGATTCTGAAATATCTAAACTACTAACCTCCCCAAATATCGGTGACAAATCCTGGGTGTACCAGCAATATGATCAACATGTTCAAACACAAACTGTAAAAGATGCTGGATCCGATGCAGCTGTTATTAGACTAGACAATGGAAAATACATTGCTCTTTCACTAGATTGTAATTCTTTCATGGTTTACATAGATCCATTCAACGGCACAGCCAATTCCGCTGCAGAGGCAATGAGGAATCTTGTAGCTATGGGGGCTACTCCCTATGCATTAGTAGATTGTCTTAATTATGGTAACCCTGAGCAGCCTGATTCTTATTGGCAATTTGTTGAATCTGTAAAAGGTTTAGGTCAATTTTCTCATGATTTTCAAATCCCTATTATTGGAGGGAATGTCTCATTTTACAACGAAAGTGTTCACAATGGGAAAAGAGAAAGAATTAACCCTACTCCTACAATAGGCATGTTAGGAATTATTGAGAACGAGAATTTAGTATTACAAAATAGCTTTCAAAAAACAGGAAACCATATAATAGTAATAGGTAGCACTGAAGGCTTATTGGGTGGTTCTGAATATCTTCGATATAATCATGGAATAGTAACGGGACCAACACCCAAATATGATTACAAGAGAGAAAGTAATTCGATTGAAGCAATTATTAATTTGAATAAGAATAATTTAATAGAAAGCTGTCATGATGTATCAAATGGTGGGTTAGTGGTGTCATTAATCGAAATGACTTTTCAAAACAAATTAGGTGTAAAGTTAACTACTTCTTTAATTCCCTCAAAAACCAAATTATCTCTAGAAGAATATCTTTTCACTGAATCGCCAGCCAGATACTTGATTGAAGTGTCTTCTGAAAATCTGTGTGAAATAGAAAAAGTTCTTCAAGAACTTAAAGCAGATTATGGAATTGTGGGAATTGTTACAGAAAAAACTCGAATTGAAATTAACGATAGTATTTCTCTTTGTATCCAAGAATTATATGATAATTGGAGAAATGCTATCCCTAAATTTATGGAGGAATAAAAGTGATTGATATAATAGCAGGAAGTAAAAGTGACTCTCATATAGTTGATGAAGTTGCTAAGGTTCTAAAGGAAAATAATGTTATTTTTGAAATTAATTATATATCAGCTCATAGAGAACATGAAAAACTTGTGGATAAAGTAAAGAACTCAAAGGCTGATATTTTTATATGTATAGCTGGACTAGCTGCTGCTCTTCCTGGTGTTGTTGCTGCAATAACAGAACGTCCTGTCATTGGTGTCCCTGTCTCTGGTACCCTTAATGGTTTAGATGCTTTGTTATCAATAGTTCAAATGCCTAAAGGCGTCCCTGTGGCAACTGTTGGAATAGATAATGGGCAAAATGCAGCTTATTTAGCTCTTCGAATCTTAGGTGTGAAAAATGCTAGAAAGTGAAAGATATAAAACCTCGTTAAACGAGGTTTTTTCTACAAAAAGAAAGTTTGAACTCCAATTATTAGTTGAAAAAATACTTGCAGAAGCAAATTATTTAGTGGGTAAAATACCAAAAGAAGCATTTGAAATTATCAATTTAAAATGCAATACAACTGATGTAAAGTTGGAAAGAGCTCAGGAAATTGAAAAAGATATTCATCACGATTTAATGAGTGTTGTTAAAGCTATAGCTGAACAATGTGGAGAATATGGAGGTTATATTCATTTGGGAGCCACTTCTTATGATATTCAAGATACTGTTAGAGGTTTACAGCTAAAGGATGCGAGAAACATCATTTTAGAAACTCTGAATGAAACAATCCAAATTACTTCAGGTCTCGCTTTAAAATACAAAGATCTTGTATGTATTGGACGAACTCATGGACAACATGCTATCCCTACAACATATGGAATGAAGATAGGTAATTTCTTGAATGAGTTAATTTTGGTTAAAGAATTATTAACAAACACAAATGTCGCTTATGGGAAAATCTCTGGTGCTGTAGGAACTTATGCTTCATACGGAACCGATGAAATTGAGAAAATCGTTCTAGAAAAGTTAGAACTGAAAAAACAACCCCTAACAACACAAGTAGTATCCCGTGTTATATATTCGAAGTATGTTTACGCTTTAGGTTTAATTGCAACAGTATTAGATCATTTTGCTAGAGAAATAAGAAATCTACAGAGAACGGAGATTGATGAAATCAGAGAATCTTTTGACAAGGTTCAAGTTGGTTCTTCAACAATGCCACAAAAGCGTAATCCTGAAAAAAGCGAGAGAATATCTGGTTTAGCTCGAAACATTCGTTCTGCTGTTCAAGTTTCATTTGATAATGTATGTTTAGAACATGAAAGAGATCTCACAAATTCAAGCTCTGAAAGGCTGATTCTAGCTGAAACTTCCATTTTAACTCATTACATTCTATTACAGATGAATCAAGTTCTCAGTTCTCTTCACTTTAATGAAGAAAAGATTAAGAAAAATCTCTATTTAAGGAATGGAGCTCAATGCTCTGAACATTTGATGATTAGATTAAGCGATAAGATAGGAAGACAAAAAGCACATGAGCTTTTGAAACAATTGTCTAATAAAGATAATTTTATGCAAGCAACAAAAGACAATGAAACTATCAGGGAATTCTTTTCAGAAAATGAAATTGATTCTATCCTTGAACCAATGAACTATGTTGGTATAGCTTCAAAAATTGTAGAGGAATTTGTTAATTCTCTAAAAGATGAAAAAGATGAAAAAGAAATTCCTTCTTCCTATTCTGAAGCTGGTGTTGATTTAAAATTAGAATCTAAAGTGTTAAAAATAATAAATGAACATGTTAAGAACACTTTTGAATTTGGAGATGTTGTTGGAAGAGAAGGTCATTATGCCAACTTGATAAAGTATGGTGATCAAGGTTTAGCTCTTGTAACAGATGGTGTAGGAACAAAATTACTTGTTGCACAAAAAGTCAACAAATTTGACACTATTGGAATTGATTGCGTCGCTATGAATGTAAATGATTTACTAGCAATGGGAATAGTTCCTAAGGCTTTTGTGGACTACTTGGCTGTTGCAGAGCTAAATGCTGATATGATTGAAGAAATTATGAAAGGTTTGTATAAAGGATGTGAATTCGCTTCTATTCCTTTAATAGGTGGTGAATTAGCTACTGTTCCTGAAATGCTTAAGGGTTCAGGGAAACCTTTCGACCTAGTAGGAACAGCTATAGGTATGGTTCATTTAAACAAACTTATTGATGGTTCGAAAATACAAGTGGGAGATGTTGTGCTTGGAATATCAAGTAGTGGGATACATTCAAACGGCTATACACTAGCCCGTAAAGTTCTACTAAGTAATTATCAGTTAGATGATGTATTTGATGGGCAAAAAAAACTAAGTGATGAATTACTAATACCAACGCGAATCTATTCTGAAGTCATAGAATCTCTTATTGATAACTATGATGTACATGGCTTAGCTCATATTACTGGAGGAGGTTTCTCCAAATTATTCAGATTGACAGAGAACGGGTTTCTTTTGAAACATTTCCCAATGCCTTCAAAAATTTTCGAAAAGATTCAAAAATTGGGAAAGATTTCCTACGATGAGATGTTTTCTACATTTAATATGGGAATAGGTTTTGTAGTTGTTGTTCCCGAAGAAGAAAAAGAGAAAGTTCTTTATCATTTAAACAAGTATTTTGATTCTCACATTTTAGGACAAATAATCGAAGAATCAGCAGTGAAAATTCCTGATTATGATGTACAACTAACTCGGTGATCTAATGAGACTAGCAGTATTAATATCAGGGAGAGGCTCAAACCTTAGATCTATACTAGAATCTGAACGAAAAGGGTCTCTTGGTAAAGCAATAGTTAGTCTTATTATTTCAGATAAACGAGATGCTAAAGGTTTGAAATATTCTAAGGAATATAATAAAAAAGCTATCATTCTTGAATCAAATTCCTATAATTCCAGAGAAGAATATGATAACCAATTGCTAAAAGTATTACACGAACATGATATCGATCTCATAGTATTAGCTGGATTTATGAGAATCCTTACTCCTTTCTTTGTAAATAAATTCATTAATAGAATTGTAAACATTCATCCTTCTCTCCTCCC
Organism: Candidatus Heimdallarchaeota archaeon; assembly: GCA_023705985.1. Lineage (GTDB taxonomy): Archaea > Asgardarchaeota > Heimdallarchaeia > Heimdallarchaeales > Heimdallarchaeaceae > 18H4-34. Next base: position 4,383 of record BPTO01000219.1, read on the forward strand.
AGCTTTTCCAGGTTTGAATGCACAAAAACAAGCTCTCAATCATGGATCTAAAATTTCTGGATGTACTGTCCATTTTGTAAGTGAGGAGGTGGATGTTGGTCCTATAATACTACAGAGAGCAGTGGATATTAGTAACGATGATACAGAGGAATCTTTATCTCAGAAAATTCTAAAACACGAACATGAGATATTACCCCTTGCATTAAAACTGATTTCTGAAGGTAAAATAAGCATAAAAGAACGAAATATAATTGTTGAGGAATAATAATGTGTGGTGTTCTAGGAGTTAAAGGTAAAACAACACTTGAGCAAGGTAAAATTCTACTCCAAATGTTAACTCATAGAGGACAAGATGCAAGTGGCTTAGCCTGGGTTTCAGAAATTAATAGCAAATTATATATTAGTAAAATTGATGCTTATCCTGATTTATTGAAAGTTAGTGAAGATGAAAAAGCTATTTTTCTCTTAGGTTCTACAAGGTACCCTACTTTTGGGACTAGAACAAATTTCGAGAATGTTGATAATTTTGCTCAACCTTTTTCCGTGAAAAGTAAATATGGCACTTTAGTTATTGTTCATAATGGCAATACAACCAATCTCTCTCAACTAACCTCAAGGAAGTATGAAAGTGATGCCAATTTTATTGCAGATTTTCTAGGGAATCTACTTGATAGAAACAAAGGGGACATCAAATTATCCGTCAAAGATTTTATGGATAACATTGATGGGAGCTATTCAATTATTGGATTACTTGGAAAAACCTTGTTCACTTTCAGAGATCCTAAAGGGATTCGTCCTCTTGTGATAGGGAAAAATGGTTCTCTAACTGTAATAGCTTCAGAGAGTGTGGTTCTCCAGAATATGGGTATAACGGAATTTGATGATGTTAAACCAGGAGAACTAATTACTTTTTCAGAAAATTCACTTGAACGAGATCAGCTTTGCAATGCTGATCACGCTCACTGCATGTTTGAATATGTTTACTTTGCAAACCCATGTTCAGTAATTGAGAAACAATTGGTGTATGATATCAGGTTATCACTTGGTAGGGAACTCTCCCATAGAATCCTCCAAGATGACATTGAGATAGATTATATTGTCCCAGTCCCTGACACATCTAGACCAGCTACTCAAGGTCTTTCAGAGGAATTGAACATACCTGTTAGGGAAGCAATTATAAAAAAC
>BPTO01000220.1 GCA_023705985.1 Candidatus Heimdallarchaeota archaeon
ACCACCGAGATCTACACTCTTTCCCTACACGACGCTCTTCCGATCTCCAAATATATTTTTAATATATGGTTTTAATTTCTATTGTGAAAAACTTTACCTTTGAAGAAAAAAAGAAAAGGAACTATTTCAGAAGAGAGTTTTCAAGTAACACAAGAAATTTCTACAATCTTTTTGACGCTTTGTTAAATATTATGCAAAAAGAAGGTTACAAAATCTTGAAAGAAGAGAGAGATTCAAATAAATTACTATTTTCAAAAAACAGATTTGACCAGTATTGGATTGAACTAAGTGATAACCAGTCACCAAATCTATATGTGGTAGAAGTGTGGAAAAAAACTACATCTCTTTCTCTTCATCTTTCTGAGTGGTTAGCTCAAACTTTTTTACGTATGAAAAGAGGATTGTGGGTTCTTTTACTTCTCATTCTAAGTATAATCATTCCTACATACTTTTTAATACGACCCAATTCATCGAATGTTAGAATATTAGGTATAGTTATATTTTCAGTAGGTCTAGGTTCAGTCTTCATTTATATAGGATTATACAATTTATACAGAAAACGAAAAAGATGCAGAAAGGAATACATAGAGAAACTTTTGGACAAAATTATCGCACTAATTTCAGTATTTACCGATGATTTACTGGATGAATTAAGATGTTGGAAATGTTTCAAAAGTGTGCATAAGGATAACAAAAAATGTCCGAACTGCGGTTCAAAACTGAAATGAACCACCCTACCATAGTAAGGAAAGTAACTTTTGCTTTATTCAGTTAAAGAAATATTAGGTTTCCTCCAATGTTAAAGTATTATCAATAACAACATTCTGCACATGTCTAAGTTTTCTTGCTAGCTCATCAACATCATTCTGTTTTTTCACAATCCCTACAAGATAATTATCTTCTTGGCAGTTCTCCAATACAACGTAACCGATACCTGTATCAAGGACTTTAACCATATCCTCAGATCCAAGTAAATCGTTGATAACAGGAGGATATTTTCTAAAAATTGATAGAATCTTCTTTACAGCATCTCTGTTTAGTGGCCCTCGGACTAAATATCCTTTTTCTTTACTTTCTGGGTGAGGAACTAAAGCTGCAGCTGATAACGATTTAAGTTCATCAGAAATGCTATCAAGTAATGCATCGATTGTCATCTTTACAGCTTCCTTAACAGAATCTAGCGTGGATGTTTGTCTCAAGAAATCTCGAAGATACTGCCCTGATTTAATTTTACGCTTAGCTATGTTCAATGTTTCATATGCAATCTCTTCCATTTCAAGAAATGGGTCCTTCTTCTTAGATTTTCTTTTTCTTGACGTTATTTTTCCTTTTTGTGAATCTACAGAGGTTTTAGCTGGATTCATTAATATCATTCTATAATTATGAGATAGAATCTAAAAAACCTTTTGTTATAAAGATTTTTTCATAATTTAATTATTATCTACATTTTTTCTTAGACGAATGTCACGTAATAATTCCAAATAATTTATTAGAAAAGAGCTTTTAGTTTAGAATGGAAGAAAATCTTATGCTTTTCCCTAGTATTGACATAAATCCACTGGCTGCCGTTATAGTCTATGATATCAAAGGTTTGAGCATTTATCAGCTCGAGAATATAGTTAGTGAAAACGAAAATAGACAGATTGATCAATTATTCATTCGACCATTAGAATTTAATGATTGGGTACGAAGATACAAAGAGATCACAATATTTAGAGGAGCATTTCGAGCAACCTATATAACATTCCTAGATGTCACAATCTTGTTTGTATCTAGGATAAACAACATTGCACCTGAAATTAGGCCAATAATTAACAAATTTGTTTATCTACTTGGAAGGAAAGTTTTATTGAATTTGGAAAAAGAAAATAAAACGGAATTGAACCTTATTACGATTTGGGCTATAAATCAACCAGAAGCAGTAAAAGAAGATATATTCAGCATTTTTTCTCGCTTAGGTATTGACAAAATAACACCCCCAACGCCTATAGCACAAAAAGAAGCAGTAAAGAAATTAATTGAAAGTCAAGTAAAAACTTTCGAAAGTATAAAACCGTTTGAAAGTGTTCCTCAAATACCAGTGGCAGAGATGACACAAGAGATTCTAGATGATGCAATAAAGAGAGCTGCAACATCATTATTATTTTCATCTATCAGATCATGTGAATCTCCTTCAGCGGCAGCTTATATTTTTCCCAAAGAAGATGGTGCGATTGGAGAACTTTACGCTGGTAATTTAGAAGAAAAGAAAATTGTCTATGTTCTTGAAACTATTAGTAAATTCCCAAAAGTCATAAATGAAATGGTTCATTCAAAGGATAACATCAAAGTACTAAATGCTGAGGTTGTACAAATAATAGTAGAAGAATGCTATGATGGACGAGTATTAATAGGTATGACTACGAATGTAAGTGATGTCATAAATGTAGCCTATAAATTTAAGATAATTAAAATAGTTCTCAAGAATATGGGATTGTAAAATATTAAGATTTCACTTTCATTTAACAACTATTTTATAGTTCTCAAATTGTTTTTTGGTTGAACACTATGGCATTACCTACAAGATTTTGGACTACTTCTGGTGTAGGGGAATCAGATTTTTCTGAGTTAGATGCTATTGACCAAGCTCTTATAAAATCGGGAATTGGATATCAAAACTTCATTCCAGTTTCCTCTGTACCTCCTGCTGAAGAAATATTTCCTAGAATTGATTCCAAAATAGGCCTAACACATGTTTTTATAGACAATCACTGGGAATTACTTCCAATTAGCTCAACCATACACACTGTAAGAGCTATTAATACAGGCGTGAAAGGAGATTTATTAGTCAGTGCAATAGCTTTAGCCAAAGTCAATCTTGTTTCCAGGGAAAAGCCTATTGATTTTGTTCTTGCGTATGAAAATATTGGAAATGAACTCGATGTAACAACTGAGAACGCAACAAAAGGAGTGGAGAAATTAGTCAATGAACGTCATCTCATTGTTGATTCTTCTTGGGGAGAATCAGGTTACAAAACTGTTATCTCAAGCTTAGAAGTTAAGCTAGAATTCGGTTGTTCAGCTGTTTTTGTAGTTTTTGACCCTTTTACTTATAAGTATAAATTTGTTACTTCCTAATGTATATTGTAGTATAAGACAAAAAGAATAAAATATAGATGTCAAATACATCATCCAAGCACCGTAAAAGTGAAGAGAAATGAACCATAAAAAACTACTATCCTTATATTTGTTAATAATTATGACACTAGCTTTTGTAATAGGTATAATTCCAAGTAACATTGTTAAAGGAGAAACATCATCAGCTCCAAAGTTTGAGAGTTTGGAATCAGATGATAATCCTGTAGGTAATCAAATTTCATTTTCTAATGGAACTATAATATCAGTTGAATACTCTGTCGACCGATATGCTGGTATTGATGGAGTGCTAATTATAGGACAAGGATCAAATCTAACAGAAATAGTTGAAAATGCTTTATCACTAAACTTTTCCACTTCATTTGAAGATAGATCGTACTATAAAGGTTCATTTAATTTAACGGAAAATACATATTTCAAAGGGTATTCATATGTTGGTCTGGAAACAAACGGTACAGAAGAAGAAGTGGAAATATTTAATCACCTTGATTCATGGCATTATCTCTATGTTTCAGATAATGAAGGAGAAATACTTCCTCCAGAGATGTATACAAAACCAGTAAATACATCAAATACGGATAAACAAGGAGTTTATTACACTCATACTGACCAAGAAATCACTTTCTATTATCAAATTCACAATGGTGATGAGAATGACTCAGTAACTCTTGTCCTTTCAACTCATAAAGAAAAAATAACGAATGGTATTTTAACAGAATTTGATGAAGATGTAACTTTTATTCAGATGGAATACGATAATTTTACAGATACTTCTTCAGGAGATCCTATTTTCCAACATACTCTAAATTTCACTTATAGAACATTATACTTTACAGCAAATAATTCATATGGCTGGGATTCCTGGTCTGATGATGGTTTAACAACAAATATAAACATTTACGAAATCAATAACGGATTCTATTTCGAATCAGAACCTTCGATAGTTGACCAAAAATATACAGATATTGATAATGTAGAGTTTACAATCAAAGCTTATAATTCAACAATAAATGAAACCTATGGTATCAGTTATTATGTTGTTGAGAGCGCAGATAATGATACAAGAATTGTTGAATGGGCAGAAATTAATGGAACTTTTACCACAGAGTATAATGAAACAGTAACTGAAGATTACAACACAACGGTAAGAGAATATAATTGTAGTATAGGAATATACAACGCTAACAACATTATCTACTATGAAAGTTACAATATTTATTCTAATGAGTACTATAATGAAACAAGCGGTAGTTTTCACACATTGTTTATTTATGACTCTCGTCCTCAACTATCCCTTCACCCTTATGATCAAGCATATACAAACAATCCAAGTGTAACATTCACTTATGAAATTGAACTTGTTAGAGGAAATATTACAGAAATCCTACTTGATTTTGGAGATGGAAGTCTAATTGCTAATTTAACAGATGATGAAGATAATTCAACAACACATGAATACAGTGCATCAACCAACTCCTATAATATAACTCTAACAGTTACCTGTTCGCTTGGCACGAACAATACAATTACTCATCTATTAACTCTTGACATTGAAAATCCTGTAGTTAATATCATCAGCCCAACAACAAATAGTACAGTAAGCTATAATGGATACGTTGAAATGTACTTCGATTGGGATGATAATTTAGGTATTAAGAAAGTATGGGTAGACTGGGGTGATGGAACAGTATGGAATGCTACAGGAGACAATTTTGCATCACATATTTATGCTTATAATGGAACCTATGAAGCAACAATAATGGTGGAAGATTTAGCAGGAAACATGTCAAACAAAACAATTATCTTTTCTATAATTATCGAAATATCAATCTATTCAGAACCGACACCATTTGCAACTTTTACTGTTATTACAGCTATCTCATTAATCGCTTATTTTGGAAATAAAAAGAGAAGAGATAACTAAATTTCTTCTTACACTCTATTTTCAATTGTTTCTATCGAATGATTAGGTATGAGTTTACTCCTTCTAAGATGAAAAGAACAGATCTAAAGAGTAACTTTTTTGTTCTTTTGCTTTTAAAGGAGGTGTTTTCATTTGAAGAGTAAGATACTTTCCATAGAAACTAGATTTAATATTCCATTTGATTGAAGATGGTAGCTTGATGTTGATTCTACAGTTTGCCTTTTTATTCAATATCTCTAAGTCACAGCCTTCTTTTTCATTAATGACGAAGTTGTGAGTGATATCATCTTTAGTTGTTAACATATTATGGTATGAACAAACATTGAGTTTAGATAAACTATAGAGAATCATTTCTCCTTCAGTCGCATTATTACCAGTATTCTTAAATTCGTACTTGATGTTAATACGCTTAGAATTGGAGTAGAGTGTATATGTTTTTTCAAGCAGAATATTATGAACAGTAAAACAAGAGAAAGTGATAGCTGTACCTTCTTCA
>BPTO01000221.1 GCA_023705985.1 Candidatus Heimdallarchaeota archaeon
ACAAACCTAGAATCAATCCGAACACACCTAATTTGAGAAATATAACAAAAAGAATCCCAAATGGTATATGAAACAGTGCTCGTGTAATTATTGGGATAGCATAATATCTACTATTTTGGAGAGCACTTGCAATTGAATAGCATATAGTACTAAATACTTGAGCAATAGCAATTCCCCCTACAATCAGAAGAGTATAGATATAAGGCTCTACATTTAAGAACCAAGGTAAGAAATCAAGTCTATAATACAGTATCACTAAAGTTGAGACAATTAAAATCTCAGCAACAAAAAACATCAGAAAACCCGTGAAAACTAAATCTTTCAACTGATTGATCTTTCCTTTGTTTTTATATGCTATTGTGTATCTAGTTAATGCAGTAGGAAAACCTAGTGATGCATAGGTTAAAATTGTAGCAGTTGCGGTTAAAAAAATAGCATATTTACCCATGTCACTAGTACTCAAGACATTAGTGAATATCTTGTTAAAAGCGACATTAAACAATTTAGCAAGTGTAAAAACGACAACAAATATAACAGCAAAATATGTACCCGACCCTTGAGATAAAAGATTCTTGTGCATATTATTGCGTTCTTTTGTTGCCAAGGATATCGAAACAAACATTTTTACTTTGTTATATAAAGGTTTTCTGTCTGCTTGTACCATTAAGTAGGAAAAGTAGTAGAAGAGGGAAACTAAGCAACTACTAGGAGAAGGAAGAAGGTGAATGAAGCTCCTCAACTATGGAAACAGTAAAACATAATGATATAATCTCTATTTTAAAAAATATATGTTTTGATTAGAGTAAAAACACCTAGTAGTATAGATGTTCGCATTGTACCCTTAATTATCTGGATTACTATATAAGTGTGGAATAATCTAATTAATCGTCTAAACCCTTGTGACAAGATTTTTTTAGCATTCAGGTCGAGTTTAACAAACGACTTACCATTACTAAGTCGTATCTTGGAGACGATTTCTTAAAAACAGTCGTTTCCTATAAGCGAGTTTAGTAACGAAAATTAGCTTAAAAGGTCTGGAATTTTATTTTTACTATTCTACTTTTAAAGACATACTTTCCCAGTCGAAAAGAATCATCGACAAGGATATTTATAACTAAAATGCATTTTCTGGTTATCCATCAATGAGTCATTACCTTCGGGAATAGCTGAGGAAGTTAAACTTTCATCTCAGATAAAGATTATAGAAAATCACTACAGCTACTTGATGAGTACGGAATTCCAACAAGAAGAAGTGATAAGATTAGAAAAAAAATTCTCGATTCCTTTTTCCTGTTGAACATGACTGAATGAGAGGTTTTTTTTAGATTAATTATGGGTGTATTCTCTATTGAAATTGTCAGATTGGTTTGTTGTCATCAAGCCTTTAATAATCGTCGCATAACTTTTTAATATTTAACATATCACTCTAAAGTATGTTTAAAATGAGACAAAGATTTAAACAGATTGCAAATAAGATTATTCCAAAATTAGTCCCTCAGAAGTTACTTTTATACAAATCAAGTATTATTAAAGCTAAGAAAATACTTGAAAAAGCACCAGAAGAACCTTTTTGGCTTGAAAGGGATATATTAGAGTCACTTCAAGAAAAATATCCTTATCCCCAAGAGTATGGTTATGATCCTCAGAGCCTTGTAAAGAGAGGAACAAGACGGGCTAGAAAAATCCTCAAATTACTTCGTGCTGATAAAGAAAAGATAAACACTTTTCTTGAGTTGGGTTGCTGGGATGGAATGGTAAGTTGTGCTTTGCAAAGCATGGGAAAGATAACAACAGCAATTGATAAGAGATCTACAGGATTCGATGAGAGGGCAGTGAGTGAGGGTGTAAAGCTTCTGCAAATGGATGCTACCAAATTACTATTTGAAGATGAAAGTTTTGATTTTGTTTTTTCATTTGATACATTTGAGCACTTTTCTGAACCTGAATTAGCATTAAAAGAAGCAATACGTGTTGTTAAGAAAGGAGGTTATATCTATTTAGAGTTTGGTCCACTGTATATGTCATCTATGGGTTTGCATGCGTATAGATCAATCACTGTCCCATACTGTCAATTCCTTTTTCCAAAAGAATTACTTATTGATTTTGCAATGGTAAGAGGCTTGAAACCAATAGATTTTGATCAAATTAATGAGTGGTCTTTGGAAGATTACCACAAACTTTGGAAACAATATTCTCATAAGTTGAAAATAGTTAGATACCATGAAAAATTTGATACTTCACATGTCGATTTGATTATGAAATACCCTTCATGCTTTAAAACTAAAACTAAATACTTTGATAATCTGATTGTCTCATCTATAGAAGTGTTATTCAAAAAAATAAATTGAAATTTAGCTTAATAATGTAATTGCAGCTCGCTTTCATCGAGGTGAAATCTCTAGTATAAATAAGGATTAGTTTTGTCGAAAGTGTGATTCGACTATGTAATTACTAGAGGAAGGAAAAGAGGAAAATCAATACTAGATGAAGAGAAACCCATATTTTTGTTAGAATATCACAGTCGAAAAGAAGAATAGACTGTGAAAGCTTGTCTAAAAAAGTCAAATAATAATGCTACAATTTCACCCTTTTAAACTTGCACTTGGTGCAAAAGTCGTTTATAAGAAATGGCTATGATGAGAGAAGTCGTCTTAAAGATTCGACGTAATATTATTAAGTCGTCTTGTAGACACGAATTGAATGTTGGAAGAAATCTTACCACAAATAACTAAACGACTAATTGAATCATTCCACATTTGTATAACAATTCAAATAATAATTTTCAAATGATGAGAAGTATTGAAATAAACACAAAAACCTTATTGGGAATAAAAGACAACAATCTTGTGTTTAGAGATGGAAAAGAACTTATTTTGACTGTTTCAGCTCTTGCATTTTGAATCTCAATACTAAAGAAAAAACCATTATTAAAAGAACAGTTTTTTATAATAACAAATTTTGTTGTACTCTTAATAGAAATTCCAGTTTGAGAGTGATTTTCAAAAATCTGATTCTCTATTAAGTAAGGATTTTCCTTTGAACCATTCCCCTTAAAAGAATAGTACTCGAAATCACCATCCGAATCGATGCAGATATCAGCATTATCACATATAGATAACGAATCGTTAAAATCAAGATATTTTATGATGAAAGGTATGCTGACAGCAGAGACTAAGATGACGGACATAGCAGTGATAATTAATAACTTATTACGAAACAAACTCTTAACCATTTTTTACACTTAACAGAAAAAAAAAAAGCATACGCACATATAAAAAAATCGGACAAATAAATATCAATCGGGTGAAGAATTACCTCTGAGATGACTAAAAGCGGTTCAGGAATCGAAAATAAAAAAAAGTATTTATAAGAAATACCAAGTCTATCACTGATTCCTTCGAGCATAACTTTGACCATATCTTCAAACTCAAATTCAGGTTGTCAATCCCACCTCTTGAGTCTCTTTTTCCTCCTTAAGTTGCCAATGAGACAGAAAATCATTATCAATCGATTAGTAATCAAATGAACTTTTGATGAGGTTTATGCGAATCTACACGATTCTTAGAAAAACAATATATCTAGAAACGAACACTAATGGGTTTCTCGCTCGAGAGTTTTCCACAGGAAATAAAGGTAGTTTATAATAACAGTTCTTTGTCAATGAAGCTAGCTCAAATGTTTTTAAAAACAAGACAATAGTGATGATCATAACCATATCCAAAGGCTCCATCTTTAAGATTTAATCCAGGTATATTCCAAACAACAATTACTTCACCATCAAAATGGAATACTTTGGAAACTTCGATAGCAATATCCCAAGCGAGTGTAGTTAGTACATCTTGGTTTTTCAAGTTAGAAACTTCGATTACAATGGTAGAATTCGTTTTCATAACTGTTTTAAGATTTGAATATATTATTTGAATTTCTTTCAAATATTGATTGTAACCTCCTTCAGAGGTGAAACCACTTAAAGGATTGATTGATTCAGTTTTATTCATGAAGATAGGAGAAGAAAAACTGAAATCACAGTTTGGGATATCAAACTCTGATAATTTACGTGAATCACCATGAATAATGTTATCTTTATTTTTAAGATTCTTTCTTATGAATTGATATTTCTCTTCGATTAATTCAATACCATAAGGAATACGTTCCATTTCTTCAGCTAAGAATAATGTCGTTCCAAGTCCAGCAAAAATATCTATGACTTTGTCTTCTTTTTTTGAGTATCGATCAATGAAATATGCCACTACTGCTTCATCAGAACGATTATCATATTTATGAAAATTTACAGGAATTTCTCTTTTTGTATATTTATCAAATACAATAAAAGTTTTCATCCTGTCAAGATGAGTGAAAAAGCCTATAAAACTTTTGACTATTCACCTGTAAAGTTTTTCCACAAGAAATAGTAGAAGCATTGCATTTGAAAAAAGGAGATAAAATCAGGTGGATATTATTTGATGATGATCGTGTGATGATATCTAAAGTTAAAAAAAGAAGAAGAAACAGATAATTTGATAGATTTAGAGAATTTATTGCACAAAATTATTTAAGATAGAAATCAATTACTAAATAAGGATTTGAGAGTTTTGGATAAGAAGGAGTTAAATAAGGACTTTATACTCGACCTGATCGTAGAGATTGAACAAAGATTAAGTCAAATTAATCATTTAAAGAATATAAATTTAGAGGATTTCCTGAAGGATGACATTAGAAAGGATGCTTTAAAATACAGATTGCTTTCTTTAATTGAAGGTTTACTTTCCTTATGCAATCATATTATTTCAAGGACGGATGTTTCTCCTCCTTCAACTTATGCTGATTGTTTTAGAAAACTCTCAAAACTTGGAATATCATCAGATACTTTAGTTGAAAAAATAGTCAAAATGATACTGTTTAGAAATATCTTAGTTCATCAATACTGGGTAATTGATGACGAAAAAATTTACGAAATAACACAGATCGATCATTCTTTTGTTAATGAATTCTTAAAAGATATTGAACAGTTATTGGTGAAATAGTATGCAAATCTTTCATAGCTTAGAAGAAAATGAAAAAGCGAAAATAATAACAATTATTAGTAATTTTCTTAATGAAAATAAAAATATAGAATTTGCTTACATCCACGGAAGTTTTTTCAACGCTAATTATTTCAGAGATATAGATATTGGGATATTTATTAGAGAAGATAGTATCCAAGAACTTGAAAAAGGGATAGAAAATAACCTTTCCATTAAACTTACAGAAATGTTAAATTATGAATGTGATATCAAAATTATTAATGATTCTCCAATACAATTTCAATATGCTGTATTAAAAGGAAAACGAATATTCTGTAAAAATAGGGAAGTTTTAGTTCGTTTTAAGGAACAAACCTATCTAAAATATCTAGACTTTAAACCGGTAAGAGAACAATTTTTTGATATCACATTCATAATTTAACATAGATCGGAAGAGCACACGTCTGAACTCCAGTCACGTGGCCTTATCT
>BPTO01000222.1 GCA_023705985.1 Candidatus Heimdallarchaeota archaeon
ATAGATTATTTCCTTTTCTTTCTCATCACTTTGTTGAAAAATAACTTCGTTTTGCATCATTTTTTCACCATTTTTACTATAAAAAAACCTTCACCATTTGTTTTATGTGGGTAGAGACGTTTAGCTTTGCTCAACTCAGGATTTATTTTGTAATCTTTGAACTTTGTCAATCCTGAATCTCCATCTATTTCTATTGTTTTAAGATCTAAATCTGCTATCTCTAATACCTTAGAAATAACAATTTCATTTTCTTCAATTTCAAGAGAACAAGTACAATAAACTAGTTCTCCTCCTGATTTCAAAACTTCAAGAGCTTTACTTAGGATTTCTATCTGGTATCGATTGAAATTAGCGAGATCGGTCAGAGTTTTTGATGATTTTCTTGTGGAGTCTGTAATAATGATACCTGAACCCGAACAAGGAACATCTAGTAAAATTTTATCAAATTTGAGATTAAGTTCTTTCACATCTCGTGCATCCATATTTAAAACAATTGTATTTGTAACCCCCATTCTTGATAGATTCGCTTTTAAAGATCTGCAACGTTTTGAACTTATTTCAATTGCAACAATTGTGCCTTCATTATTCATTATCTGAGCTAAATGAGATGTCTTTCCTCCTGGTGCAGCTGTAAAATCCCCTACTAATTCGTTTGATAGAGGATCAAGTAATATAGCAGGATATAGAGAATTTTTTCCTTGCAGCATATAATATCCATTAAGATACTCAGGAGTAGCTCCTAGAGGAAAAGGTGATTCTAATACTTCTCTTCCCTCTGGTAAGTGTTCATTGATTTTTTTTAATTTAATGCCTTTTTCGTGTAATCTTCGTGAAATTTTGCTAAATGGAGCTCTTAAACTGTTTAACCTTATTGTTTTAGGGAGGTTTTTTTCATTAAAAAGAAGCAATCTCCTAGTACTTTCAGTTCCCAACATCTCAACATAACGCTCAATCATATACGGGAGATAACCATATTTGTCACCTAAATCATATATGTCTGTATGGTTATCATTTGGTGCCATATATTTTCATTCACTTTAAGATGTTTAACTTTTTCCTCTCAAAGTTAAAGTATAAAAATAACTTATGTATTTTACATTACAGAGATGAATAGCGTTAATAATGAATTCAAACATATTGTGATGCCACAAATGCTATCTTTGGGAGCTAATATGTTGCAAAGTTTGCCAGAGATTATTGATCGTTTATCACTAGGTAATAATATTCTATTGATAACAGATGATTACCTTAGAACAAGACTTGCAAAAGATGTAGAAAGTATTTTAGAAGATAGTGCGAAAAAAGTTACTGTTAGTATTATTAAAGATAGTACTCTTGAAGAAGTAGATTCTCAATCAAAAATATTGCATGAAGCCAAAACAGAATTTGTCTTGGGTTTGGGTGGAGGAAGACCTATTGACATTGCGAAATTAGTTTCTTTTAAAGCGAATCAAAGGTTTATATCTATTCCAACAATTTGTTCTCATGATGGCATTGCAAGCTCGAGAGCATCAATAACTGGAAGTGGTAAAAAACACTCTATTCAAGCACTTCCACCTATTGCTGTAGTTGCTGATACTAAAATATTGGATCAGTCACCCTATCGTTTTTCAGCAGCAGGATGTGGTGATATTCTCTCAAAAGAAACCGCTATAAAAGATTGGACTTTAGCTCATCGTTTAAAAAATGAACCAGTAAGTGAGTACTCAATAGCACTTTCTCAGATGACGGTTACTTTAATCACTAATAATGCCGATGTTATACGAAGTCAAGTAGAAGGATACACTAGAATTGTAATTAAAGCTCTCCTTAGTAGTTCTTTAGCAATGTGCGTCGCTGGTTCCTCAAGACCAGGGAGCGGGTCAGAACATATGTTCAGTCATGTATTAGATTCCATAGCTGAAAAGCCTGCACTTCATGGCGAACAATGTGCTCTTGGTACTCTAATAATGGCTTATTTACATGATTTGGACTGGAAAGCTATTAGATTAATTATGCAAAAGATTGGACTCCCCATTAAAGCAAAGGATTTGGGTTTATCTGAAGAAGAGGTGATTGAAGCTCTTAAAACTGCTCATTCTATAAGACCTGAACGCTTTACAATTCTTGGCAAGGAAGGCTTAACTCATGAAGCCGCTATTCGTGCAGTCGAAACCACTGGAATAGTAGACGATATATCATAGGGGACAATATTAAAAAAGTCAAGTCTTAAAAAAGTCTCAGAATGGTTATTACGCTTGTAGAAAAAAGCATAGCAAAAATTGGATATATATTTACACATGTTGGAGAAACGCAAATCTGTGAACTTTGCCCATTGAGGCACGTATGTGTCAATTCACTTGAAAAAAATAAATCTTATATAATAAAATCCATTATGGGGAAAGAACATGCTTGCCTAATTGATGATAGTCAAATGATGGTGTGTGATGTTGAAGAAACTAATTATAAGATAACCATTCAAAACACAAAATTTCTGGACAATATTGTTGTAAAAAGAGCATCAATTAATTGTAAAGAAGTTATTTGTGAATATTACGAAAACTGTTTACATCCAAATTTTGAGGAGCAAGCCAAGGTAAAAATAATAAGGAAGATTAAAGAAATCAAGTGCCCACTTGATTTAAATCTGATTCTTATTGAAGCCAAAAAAATAGAAGAATAGATCAATCTATTTCAAAGCTTTCAATGAAAGTAACATGAGTATATTTTTTACTAATTTCACCAAGGTCACGAGCTACTCCTGCTCGTGTGAATTGAATGAATTCCATGAAACGAGTAAATTTTGGGAGTTCAACTATGAGTGTTTTATCTTTAGTTTCAATGATGGCTTCGGAGAAATCTACACCTGGAAGTCTTTTTTCTAATAGACAGATAAATTGCTCTTTGATATCATTTATCTTCTTTACAACTTCCACTTCATATATTAAATCGATGCCTGCTAAATCGTGATTAAAATCAACCTTCACTCTACTACTAGAAACCTTTTGAATTGTACCTCTTTCACCGTTAAGTTCAACTTTAAGCCCTTCTTTTGGCTTAATTGACAATCGTTGGAATTCCCTTCTTTGTATTAGCCTGATTTTTGATCTATCACGTAATCCAAAACCCCTTTTCGCTTCCAGATTTATAGTTTTTTTCTCTCCTTCTTTCATGCCTATTAATTCTTCTTCCAATCCTACAGGCAACCAGTTTTTTCCTAGGATGATTGTAAACGGTCTGTATATGACTTTTTCATCATAAATGTTTTCGCGTTTAGCAATATCTTCGGAAGTTGTGTCAAATACCTGATTCTCTTGTTTTTTTCTACCTGTATAATTGATTTTTACCATATTACCTGCTGCAAGTGTAGTCATTAAATTCACTAGTGTATAATCTTCGTTAATTATAGTTTGTGCGAATGTGTATTTAAATTATGTTTTTTGTAATCTATTAATATTCTTTATTTGTTGAAAAATTCTTTCATAATTAGAATCGATGCTTTCGGAATCTAACCCACGAATGAACGACTTTAAAATTGCACATTTTCTGAGAGCAAGATTTTTTGTAATACGAAAATGCATATGTGAAGGAAGTTTAAACAATTTCTCATGAAAATGTTCTTTTGCCTTCTTCAAATCACGCTTGTGTTCAATGCTATAGCTTATTGTACGATACAAACCTACTGATCCTAATGCATCGAGAGCATCTGCATCTTGGAGAATCTTCGCTTCCTTTGTTTTCGGTTCAATCTCTTTACTATACCGATGAGATAGAACGGCTTCACTAACTTCCTTTATTAGTGGCTCTAAACCCTTTTTCTTTAAGAATTTAGAAACAATCGCTGCGCTAACTTCTGCATGGCATTTTCCAGTTTTTTTCTCAACAATTCTCCCCACATCATGAAATAGAGCTGCAAGGATTACTACATCTATAGCTCCTCCCAGTTTCTTAGTTAATTTAATACAAGTGTTTGTAACTCGAATTGTATGCTCGAGTGAATGTGAATCACTGCTTTCGTCTTCTGCAAATTTATCTACAACGTAGTTGTATGCCTCCAGTATTAAGCTAGTAAATTGATTGTGATCAGAAAAATATTTTATTTTGTGTCTTTTTAACATTAATTACATCTCCTGAATGTCGTGAATGTTGTAGATTTTTCCTGTAACATTGTGATGATTATCGATGTATATAATGGCATAATTACCGATTGTAACAGGTCCAGGGTTGATTATCGTACAATTGTTGGTTTTTGATATTGTTGGAGATTCATGAATGTGTCCAGAAATATGTAGGAACACATTAGAATATTTTTCAAGAACGTTTCTTACTTCCAATGAACCTCTGTGTCTGTTAAACGAAACGTAATCAGCTTTTGTTCCATATGGCGGAACGTGAGTGATTAAACAAACCTTCTCCTGTCTTTTACGTAGTTTCTTTAATGGAGCCTTTTTTATTTTGGGTTTATGTGTTCCAAAACCCAAGACTGTAAAGAAATCTAGTTTATAGAAGTGAGATTCTAATAGAGTTGCTGGTGATGAAAACGTTTTATCTACTTTTGGGTCACAGTTCCCTAGCACAAAGTAAGTTTTTGCGATGTACTTTGTTATTAACTTAAGAACATTTTCAAGATCATTAATCGTTCCAAAATTTGTTATATCTCCAGCGATAAAGCAGAAATTAATGCCTTTTTTCTGGTTTTTTTCCAAAATGGATTTTAAAGTGATCATCTGTCCATGTATGTCTGAAAGAATTAAAACTGTTTTATGCAAAAAATCACCTATTAGAGATAAGAAAGTTCCAAGAACACTGCTACACCTGAATATTGAAATTGCCCTGCTGTAGTGTCAAAGCTCCACAATTCAAAAACAACTTTAAATTGATTATTTTCGCCTAAAAATTGTTTTACATTCTCACTTACATATAATGAAATTGATGTAGGTCCCCAGATATAATCTGCTTCCATAGTTTTCGCTGCTTCTTTCTCTGCTTTGGTTGCTGAAGGAAGAATTTTTTCGAAATTGTTTTGAGCATATAACATGTAACACTCTGAAAGTGGTACAGCGAAATCTAAACTTATTATTTGTGAAAGTTCTGTAATTTTAACTCGAACTTCGTAATAGTTAACTTTACTACCATAATTTTTCACCATGAAAAATATGGTTTCATTTTGATCTGTATTAATCACAGTAGGATAATTTGTAGCCAAAAAACTATTTTCTGTTGAATCATACATAAGTAAAGATAATTCAGAAAAATCATTTTCAGGGAGTGAAGTGAAGAAAACCGCTGCAAATATTGCTACAATAACTAAACTAGTGAAAACTATAGCAAACTTTACAATATTTTCTATTTCTCTTTTTCTAAAAATTATTTTTTTGTTTTTGTTTACGTCTAGTTTAATTTTCTTCATTCGTTTTCTTCACTTCCGTGTCAGGATAAATAATCTGGAGTTTACCATATTCCTCTAGTTGTTTTTCTTTATACCATAGA
>BPTO01000223.1 GCA_023705985.1 Candidatus Heimdallarchaeota archaeon
CTAATCGATGTGAAATATGATGGCAAATTAGCAAAAGCATACTTAAAATTGTATAATCCAGATGATGGACAAGTATACCGTTATTATGATAAAACAAATCATTTACCTTACCTTTACACCACCCAAACTAGAAATGAAGTAGAACAAAAATTAAAAAATCAAAAGGATTTTTTGGGATGTGAAACAATTCAGAAAACTGATCTACTCAATGATAAAGAAATTACTTTAACAAAAGTTATAGCTACTAATCCTTTGGCTATTGGAGGGGGAAGAGGGGAAAGTTTCAGAGAACAAATTAAACATTCCTTTGAAGCAAATATCAGATATCATCTGAATTATATTTATGATAATACTCTAGTGCCAGGATTACTCTATAAAATAAAAGCAGGAAAGCTAGAACAGGTTGATCCTGAAATCAGTGACAATTCTATAACTGCTATCAAATCAATTTTTAAGAAGCAATCTAAAGAGGTTGATATCCTTTTAGAACAATATTTACCTATATTTTTCTCACCAATCCCAGATATAAAACGTTGTTCAATCGATATAGAAGTTCAAAGCACAAAGGGCAGATTTCCAGATCCAAACGAGGCTAAAGAACCAATCATATCAATTGGATTCGCAGATACAGAGGGTAATGTATCTGTTTATGTTCTTAATGAAAAAAAACAACCAATAAACAAAGATGCCTTTACAATAACTATTTTAGAATTTACTTCAGAAAAAGAACTCCTAGAAGCTACTTTTGACAAAATGGCTCTTTATCCAATGATGATAACATTCAATGGCGATAATTTCGATTTCCCATATTTGGATAAACGTGCAAAAAGACTCGGTATCGAGGAAGAGAAAATTCCCTTTATAAGAACTAGTTCCGTAGGTAACGATACATATCTTGAACATGGTCTTCACCTAGATCTTTACAGATTCTTTAGACAGCCTTCTATGAGAATTTATGCTTTTGGAGGAAAATATGATAGAGTAACGCTTGATGAACTTGGTTCATCACTATTAGGAAAACACAAGTTGGCACATGAAAAAGAAATTTGGGAATTAAGCTTAGAAGAATTAATCCAATACAATGTTAGAGATGCTGAAATAACCTTAGAGTTGACAACGTTCAATAGAAACCAAGCTGTAGAAATAATTTTTATGCTCTCAAGGATAGTAAAGATGCCAATTGATGATTTTACAAGAGCTAGTGTAAGTGTATGGATACAAAATTGGCTTTACTATGAACACAGAAGAAGGAATTATTTAATTCCTCGAAAACAAGATATCTTATATTTAAAAGGTGATACATCAACAGAAGCAACTATCAAGGGTAAAAAATACCAAGGAGCAATTGTTATTGAACCAAGAGTTGGTGTGTGGTGGAATGTTCACGTTTTGGATTATGCAAGTTTGTATCCTTCAATAATTAAAACAAGGAATTTGTCATATGAAACAATAAGATGTAAACATGAAACATGTAGAATAAATAACAAAATACCTGAAACAAATCATTGGGTATGTACAGAGAGGGTTGGCATAATATCAATGCTAATAGGATTTATTAGAGATGTGAGAGTGTATTGGTTTAAAGATAAAGCAAAAGATGAAAGTTTAAGTGAAGATGATCGAAATATAAATGATGTAATTCAATCTGCGCTCAAAGTATTGATTAATGCCTCATATGGCGTTCTTGGCTCTGAAAACTTTGCGATGTATTGCCCTCCAGTTGCAGAGTCTACTACCGCACTAGCAAGAGAGGCTATATCCAAAACAAAAGAACATTGTGAGGTAGATTTAGGTATTTCTGTCTTATATGGAGATACTGACAGTATATTTATTCATAAACCTAAACCAGAGGACATTAAAGAATTAGAAATATGGAGTTTAGACACCTTCCACATTGAATTGGGAACTGATTATGTCTTTCGATATTGTGGTCTCTCTTCAAGAAAGAAGAATTATTTTGGCATAACAACAAAAGGATATCCAATAGTTAAAGGTTTAATGGGTAAGAAGAAAAACACACCAGAATTAGTGAAAAAAGCTTTTGAAAGTGTTTTGAAAATACTAACCAAAGTTGGAAATCCTGAAGAGCTAGAAAATGCTAAAAATAGAATAATCAAAATCACACAAAATACTCTAAATTCAATAGAAAAACGCACATTTAAATTAGAAGATGTAGCAATAAGTGTTACTTTATCTAAAAAATTAAAGGAATATGATAGTTGGACACAACCACTTCAAGCAGCGATCCAACTGATTATAGCTAAAAAGGGAGAAAATCCTTCTGTTGGATCATCTATAACTTTCGTAAAAACCAAACCATTCAAAATAGTTGTCCCGAAAAATATTTTATCAGATAAAATTAGTAAAAGTGGGGAATGTTCTGTTAAACCTATTGAATTAACAGAAAAAACAGATGTAGATGGTTCAAAAATGAAAGAAATAATCAAATCAACATTTGTTCAACTCTTGGATACCATCGGTATCCCATGGAACGAAGTTCAGGGTATAAAAGCTCTGGATAAATGG
>BPTO01000224.1 GCA_023705985.1 Candidatus Heimdallarchaeota archaeon
GGTTTAAATAACAAAGAGGATAATTTCATGATTAAAACTACAATGATAAGAATATCACAGAAGTCTCTAAGTGCTAATATCTTAAGTGATTTTTACTCAGCCCTTGAAGGAGAATCAATTGCAATAAAACGGATTTTTGATCCTCGATACTCCTTATCAGGTGACGATTTAATTATTGAAGGAGAGATTGATAATGTGCTTGATAAATTATCTCAAGATTTACCTCGTATTGTCTCTCTTCGCTTCCAGATTGAATTAAATGACTACTATGAGATATTTCTAAGAAGATCAGCAATGAATCTTGAACATAAACCAACACATCTATTCTTTGGTTCTACTCTTGTAGACTATAAATACTTTCAAAGCAGACTACGCATATCGGATAATAAGCAAATATTAGCATTACTTTTTAAATCACAGCTAGGCTCAAAATTATTGCCAATTATGCCTGTAAAAATTAAAGGATTATTACTAACGAACTCCTCTAATGGAACTGTTGATTTTGTTATGCCAACTCAGCGCATTGCAACCCTGAAAGAATGGCTAACAAAATTAAAGGAAAAGGAAAACATAGATTTTGATATTTTAGCTGATATTTATAAGAAAACAGATCCTATAATGAGAAAAAATATGAGTGAAAGTATGGATTGGCTAAATTTAATACTCCCAGAAATCGTCGCAAAATCAGCCTCAATTGAAAACATAAATATTGTAAAAGCGTACGAAAGAACATTGTCACTTATTTAATAAGGCTTTGCAGAATAGCAGGAAATGTTAGAATATCGGCAACTAATATCGAAGCGCTTTTAAAATTAAAGAGATTTTCATAGTTTGAATAACAAAAAATCTTTAGAACATAAAGAGTTAAAGTTAAAAATAGTTCAATTGTCAAGGAAATAACAAGGAGAATTATATATGAAAACAGCAAAACAATTGCTCATTTTAATAGTAATTATAGCGACTTTAATTAGTATAAGACCGCATTTTGGTTATATTCCTGAAAATACACTGACTTTTGATCAACAAATTTTATCTGATATTGTAAAACTTGGTCAGACACATAGGGTAAATATAGTAGTCAAAAATTTTATGAATATTACAATAACAGATATTAAAATTTCGCTAAATATCTCCACTAATAGCATCCTATCTTTTAATTCAAGCCTTTTAGGTAATTTAGAAAATGAAAAAATCACCTTGAATGAAACAATTCTTTCGTCATCTGAAAATGGTTTTACAGCTTATCCTATAATAGCAGGCTATATGACAAGTAATTACTTTGAATTCAATATCTCACATGTTGAAAATGGTACGAAATTCCTTTTTCATTACGATATCGAATCAAATGAAGAGGGGAATCAACTTATTCCAAGGGCAGATATGGTTTACTACGACGATTGGAATGATAAGAAAGAGCTACGTAGTACCGCACAAACAAGAATTTCATTTGAACCGATTATAACAGAAAGAGATCCATACCTCCCAATTTGGGACGAAGGAGCTGAAATGAAAGCTGGATGGGCATGGATTATGATTGGAATAGCTCCTATAGCAGCTGCTATTGTTACATCAATGATTGTTAACATTCGTATTCGTAAGAAATAATATTAGAATCAGAGTAAAGGGATTTTAATATTTATAGAATCCTTCTCCTGTTTTTCTCCCTAATTTTCCTTCTTCAACCATTTTTTTAAGAAGAGGGTGTGTTTTGTATTTTTCTCCAAGCTGTGACGAGATATACTCTCCCATGTAGAAAACCACATCTAAACCAATATAATCGCTTAGTTCAAAAGGACCCATAGGATGATTTAATCCGAGCTTTATTGCTTGATCTATATGTTCTTTTTCAGCTATACCCTCATCAAGTATAGAATATGCTTCATTCAAGAATTGCCATAGAACACGATTAACAATAAAACCAGGTGCTTCATTAGATGGAACAGATATTTTCCCTAATTTATCACATAATTTTGTGATGGTATCAACAGTTGTAGAACTAGTCTCTTTGCCTTTTACAATCTCTATTAGTTTCATTACAGTTGGTGGATTAAAGAAATGCATACCTATAACCTTACTTGCACGATTAGTTACAGAAGCTAGTTCTGTGATACTAATGGTTGATGTATTACTTGCAAAGATTACACCTTCATTGCATATCTTATCCAGTTTTGAAAAGAGTGATTTTTTTGCTTTTTCATTTTCAATAATAGCTTCTATCACTAATTCCACACCCTCCATTGCTTTTTTAATATCAAGCATTGGAATAATATGTGATCTTATGCTTTCTACTTCTTCTACTTCTAGTTTTCCTTTCTCAACACTTCTCTTGAGAAGTTTATTTATTTTCTCAATTCCAGAGTCTAACAATGACTGTTCAATGTCAACCAAATGAACATAAATTCCACTTTTTGCAAATAAAAGTGCAATTCCACTACCCATGGCACCTGCACCAATTACTGCAACTTTAGCAATTTCAGGATTCACAATAACCACTAGTCCGATTAGTATTTTTTAATTTAATAAATCTATAGTACAAAATTACTTTTGATTCTTACGAATACAATTTCTTAACTTACGTTTTTATTTAATGTAAGTTTTTAGTAATACATCTTCTTTTATTAATTGTTAGAATTCTTTGTCTAGGTGCCTTTATATGGGATCGTCAATTGACGTAAAATTTCGGGATTATGATGTATACAAGTTAGTTGTCTGTGGCCCTGGAGAATCAGGAAAAACTTCGATTTGTAAGCGTATAATAGAAAATAAATTCTTAAAACGGTACAATCCCACAGTAGGAGCGGAATTCCATTCTTTCGCTTTCCGAAAATCAAAAGAAAAAGCAGTAGCACTATTTTATGATATGGCTGGACAAGACAGGTTTAAAGTTGTAAGGAATTTGTTTTACCCAGGAACAAAAGCAGTTGCA
>BPTO01000225.1 GCA_023705985.1 Candidatus Heimdallarchaeota archaeon
AACTGATTAGAAGGGATGATAATAATATGTCACCTAAAAAAGACAGAGAATATGGTATAGTTCTCCAAAATGTAGTAGCTAGTATAAACTTGTATACAACAATCGACTTAGTTACAGCATACCAAACATTGATTGATGATGATGAACTTTTTGTTTCATACAACCCTGAGACATTTCCAGGTTTAATTCTAAAAATCAAAAAACCCAAGATATCAAGCCTTGTTTTTAGTTCAGGTAAACTTGTACTAACAGGAGCAAAATCAACCGAAATGGTACATGAAGGAGTTCTAGTTATGATCAAAATCCTTCAAGGTGTGGGTACGAAAATAACAGAAGAACCTGAAATAATAGTTCAAAACATAGTTGCTTCTGGTCACTTTAACCACAGAACAATTAACCTTGAATTAGCAGCACTCTGGCTGGATAGATCAATGTATGAACCAGAGCAATTCCCAGGATTAATTTACAGACTTGTCGAACCAAAAACTGTTTTACTTTTGTTCCAATCAGGAAACCTTGTATGTACTGGTGCAAAAACAGAAAAACAAGTATTAAAAGCAGTAGAGAATACATACAACACATTAGATGAGATAAACGCTTTCGATTTCTAAACTTCTTTTTCTTTATTTTCGATTTTTACGTCTCTTATCTTTATCTGACTTTATATTTTCACAAGTGCACGATCTATATCTTCGATTAAATCGTTTACATCCTCAATCCCAACAGACAGCCGAATCATGGTGTCAGGTATATCTATAGCAAGCCTTTCTTCGCGTGAAAGCTGTTGATGAGTTGTAAACGCTGGATGTGTAGCTAAAGTTTTTGTTGTACCTAAATGCCCTGTATGAATTATTAAGTTAAAAGCATCAATTACGTTTTTTGTGTCCGTTAATTCTCCTTTAGTTACAAAAGAGAGTAGAGCACTAAAACCTTTCATTTGTTTTTTTGCTAATTCATATTGAGGATGACTTTTTAAGCCTGGGTAATTAACAGATACCACTTTAGAATGATTTTCAAGAAATTCTGCAATTGCTTGTGCATTTTCGCAATGTTTTGCCATTCGGAGACTTAGCGTTTCCATTCCCAATAATAGCAACCAACTGTTAAAAGGGCTCAGCGAAGGACCAATATTTCTATACTCGATTTCTCGAATTTTATCTATGTAATCAGCTGATCCTGCAACAACACCTGAGATACATGTTGCATTACCACTTAGAAATTTAGTTGCTGAATGAACAATGATATCAGCACCCAAAACAACTGGCTGTTGAAGCGCTGGTGAAGCAACAGTATTATCCACAATCAATGGTATCTCGTTTTCATGAGCTAATTTAGCTAAAGAAGCAATATCACCGATAAACAAATTAGGATTTGATGGTGTTTCTACATACAAGAATCTAGTTTTCTCATTAATAGATTCTACCCAAATATCAATATTATCAGGTTCATATACAAATATTGCTTCAAATCCCATCTTAGGGAAAGTTTGAGAAAAGAGTCGATTTGAACCCCCATAAATTTTCCCTGCAGTAACAAAATTATCTCCTTTTTCTAATAATCTTAAACAAGCTACAAATTCAGCCGCCATTCCAGAAGATGTTGCCAAAGCTTTATCTGTAAGTTCGACAGCTGCAAGTCTTTCTTCAAACATTTTGTTAGTAGGGTTATCCATACGACCATACATATGCCCCTCAATCTCATACCTAAATAATTTAGCCGCATATTCTGCACTTTCAAAGGGATATGCAACACTTTGGTAAATTGGTGGAGAAATCGTTTTGGTTTCTAAGACGTCATGTCCTGCATGAACACAGAGAGTTTCAAATTTGTATCTGTTTTTCTTTTCTTCAGTCATTAAGAAAAGTGCAGTAAACGATTTATAAAACTTTCATTATCCTTTATTTTGAAGAGTTTTAAAGAATAGTTTATATAGTGCTGATTTTTGGGTTTCGTTGATGAGCCAAGTAAAATTAGATATGCTAATCACTGTTGGAAGATCACCTCTTGATTCAGAATTATTCAAACTTGTTGATAATTTTCAACACAATTTGAAAGCTTTACTTCCTATTTGCGGAAAACCAATTATAGAATGGATAATTGACGCTATTGAAAAATGTGAAAAAGTTGGAGACACATATATAGTTGGATTATCACCAGAACAGTTTCCCGATACAAGAGTAACATGTATCCCCTATCCCGCTGAATCAAAAATTGTTGATAAAATCCAAGCTTGGATTGACTGGTATGAAAAGAATAAGGGAGAACTCCCAAAATATATTGTTAACGCCAATGCAGATATCCCTTTAATCACTTCAGAAGCTGTAGACCACTTCGTCGAAGAATCACTAAAAAAAGAAGCAGATTTTGTGTTTGCACTGGTTGAGAAAGATGTAATGGATACAAAATTTCCAAATTCAATGAGAACATTCACAAAATTCAGTGATGTAACAATTTGTGGAGGAGATCTTTTCTTGTATTCCCCTATTGACTTTGATAAAGTTAAAGAAAAAGTCCACAAACTACAAGTAAAAAGAAAGAATTTCTTATTACAAGCTATATTCCTATCTCCAATCAAAGCTTTAAAGATGGTTTTCAAAGGAGCAAAATTAGAAGAAGCAGAGACAGTATTTTCAAGAGGAATGAGGATGAAAGGTAGAGCTCTAATTAGTCCTTATGCTGAAATAGCAATGGATATTGATAAACCAGCACAATATAAGCTTGTAGAGAAAATGCTGTGTGATTCATAAAAACAAATTCTAGTAAAGGATAATTTCCCCCTATTATTTTTATTGTTTGAATTTTTGATTTCGTTCAGAAAGTTTTTTTAAACTAGTTTTTTCTTTTCAAACATGTCTCTTAATGAAGTTTTTGAATCAATCGATCAAAAGAAAGATGAATCAATTAATATCCTGTCAGAATTGCTTAAAATCCCTTCTATTGCCGCAAAGGGAACCGGTACTAAAGAGGCTATAGATTTTTTAATTAGAATATTTAGTGAAATAGGTTTTAATTATTTTATCGCAGAAACGCCTGGAAACCCCGTATTTTGTGCAGAACTAAAGAATCCTGAAGCAAAAAAGACACTGATATTCTATAATCATTACGATGTCCAACCAGAAGATCCTATTGAATTATGGGAATCACCTCCTTTTGAACCAACCATTAAGGAAGGTAAGATAATAGCTAGAGGAGTTAGCGATAATAAAGGCGAGATTATTTGTAGATTACAAGCTATCAAAGCTTATAAAGAAATATATGGAAAGCTTCCAATTAATATTAAATTCTTAATAGAGGGAGAAGAAGAAATAGGTAGCCCAAATCTTCCACATTTTGTAAATAACAACAAAGATTTTGTGCTTAAAGCTGATGGTTGTATCTGGGAATTTGGTGGTAAAGATTCTGAAGGTTTTCAGGAAATTTACCTTGGTGTTAAGGGTATTCTTTATCTTCATTTTAAAACAAACACTATTGGTCGAGATATTCATTCTAGTTATACCCAATTCGTTGATAATGCAGCTTATGAACTTGTTTGGGCGTTATCATCCTTTAAAGATAAAAACGATAAAATCTTGATTCCTGGTTATTATGAGAATATCCTAGAACCTTCTGAAGAGGAAATGAAAATAATAGAGGAGTTTAATCTAAAAGAAGAATTAATGAAGAACACTTTTGGTGTTGACAAATTTAGGTTGGGATTAACAGGACTAGATATGAAGAAGAAATACTTCCTTGAACCTACTCTTAACATATGTGGTATTTGGTCAGGTTATCAAGGACCAGGATCAAAAACTATTACTCCAAATGAAGCTTTTGCGAAAGTAGATTGCCGTTTAGTTCAAGGACAAGATCCCGATGATTTAGTAGCAAAAATCCGAAACTACTTGGATTCCAATGATTTTAAACATATTGAAATTGCAAGCTGGGATGGATATCCTGCTTCAAAGATATTGCCCACTAACGCTTTTGCAAAAACAGTAATTTCAACTATCGAAGAAGTATATGGTAAAAAACCTGTTGTTTGGCCAATGGTAGGTGGATCAGGACCTATGTACCTATTTGAATATGTGCCCTGTGTTTCTATTGGATCAAGTCACCAAAACTCTAGAGCTCATGCTCCGAATGAGAATATTTTCATTGTAGATTGGATAAAGGGAATGAAAGCAATAGCTACACTAATTCATCAATTTTAGTTTTTCTGCTCTTTTTGAAAAATCATAAATTACCAATTTACGGATTTTTTATATATATACCAATTATAAGATAATACAATGTGTGATACAGTAGTAGCTATTGGAAACTCAACAAAAGATGGGAGTGTAATTCTCGGTAAGAACTCAAATAGAGTTCCCAATGAAACTCATAACATTGAGCATTTTAAAGGAAAGAAGCATACTCGTAATTCAAAAGTAAAATGCTCTTTTATGTCCATTCCACAAATAGAGCAGACTTTTGATGTTCTTCTTCTTAAGCCATTTTGGATTTTTGGCTGCGAAATGGGAGCTAATGAGTTTGGTGTAACAATTGGTAACGAAGCCGTTTATAGTAAAGAACCTCTTAGAGATAAGGGATTACTTGGTATGGATTTAATGAGATTAGCTCTTGAACGCTCAAAAACCGCAAAAAATGCATTAGAAATAATCATATCATTATTGGAAAAATATGGTCAAGGTGGGCAACATTCGTATAACATCAAAGGAAGAGATTATCATAATTCTTACATTGTTGCTGATCCAAAAGAAGCTTGGGTTTTAGAAACTTCTGACAAATTTTGGATTGCTGAAAAAGTAAAAAACATACGAACAATTTCTAATTCATTGTCTATTGGGAGCGAGTATGATTTAATACATCCAAATCTTATACAATATGCAATAAATAGAGGATTCTGCAAGTCTGAAGAAGATTTTCATTTTTCTAATTGTTTTATTCCAAAATTCAGGCCTTACCATGTGGTTAAGGAATCACAGCCTAGATCTCAGTTTTTCACCAAAGGTAAACAGAGAATGGAATGTACTACTGCACTCTTGCTGAAAAATAAAGGTAAGATTTCACCTGAAGATGTTATGGCTGTTTTACGAAATCACAATATTTCTCCTAAAGATGAAAAAAATTGGTCTCCCTCAAAAGCAACAGCAAAGAGTCTTTGTCACCATGCAACCGGGATGACTCTTCCCGATAATTCTACTTGTTCTCTTGTATCTCATATAAAAAAGGACATACAAATCCATTGGGTAACAGGAACATCTGCACCTTGTATAAGCACCTTTAAACCGATATTTATGCCAAATCCTGGATTTAAAATAAAACAGAAGCTTGGTGGATCCACCTATGATGCAAAAAGCATTTGGTGGCAACATGAAAAACTGCATAGATTAGTATTATTGGATTA
>BPTO01000226.1 GCA_023705985.1 Candidatus Heimdallarchaeota archaeon
CTAATTTAGCTTTTTTCAAATTCTCATATAGTTCCTTCTTTTTATGGCTCCATTCTTTTATAGTCAATTTAGGGAAATCTTTAAATCTTTCTTGTTCAGCTTTATTATAGAATTTGGAATGAAAACATGCAATCGCTTTCAAGGCATTTATTATATCCTCTTTTTTCCATTTCTTTGGATGTAAACCTTTAGCTACTTTTTCAATTAAAATCCAAAGGAAATCTCTACTTTTTGATATTGCTAATGTTTTTGGTGCAGGGACTTCATAATTAGGAGATATTTCTTTATAAAATAGCCACTCATTCAAAGTTGTTTGATTCTTAAAAATTACATTTACTTTTTCTTTGCATATCCTTAATTGATATGTTTGGGCACTCGATGTTCCATGTAATTTTTTAGTGATTTTAATCTCATCTTTACCGCAATCAATTTGTTTTGAGATTTCGCTTATAATTGCATCTGATAGCAATAAATCACCATTATTAAGGAAACTACTTTTATACATATTTAATTCTTTCTACGACATTAACCATATCAAAATAGCTAAATTTCTTGAAAAAACAATAATAATAATTAAACACTTATTTCTTAATTTCTATAATTTTTAAAAATCTTAACTGAACATTAGTAGAAGTACCTTTCTTGTGAGTAAGAGTAGTTCATTCATCATCATCAAATTTTATGGAATATTTCCATATCTTGTCTACTATTTTCTCCTCATCAGTTGACATGGCACCTACCAAATCAATAAGGCTATTTAGAGTAGCTTCATGTCTTTGAACATCTCCAAGAATTGTAACCAGTATTTTCTTAGTTGTATCATCAGTTATTTTGTCAACAACAGATCTCAATTGATTCTTAACATTCCATTCTAATTCTATAACTTTTTTTATTTTATTAGTAGCATTTTCTTTATCATCAAGAGGTATAGCCTGATTTAGACCTTGAGCTCTATCTAATAGCCCTCTAAGCAGATCTGCATGTTTTTTAGCGTCTAAACCAATTCCATGAAATAATGATTCAAGAAGAGAATTACCAACACAACAATCAACCGATACTAATATTTCACCTATTTTCTCTTTAATTTCAAGCATTTGACGCAATTGCATTATAAAAGCATCTTTTTCCATAGCGATAAGAAATTGTATGATATTATAAAAGTTACTAATGCAAGAAAAGTGAATAGCAACTTAATATTAAGCTTAAACTATCACCGAATTTAATCCCTTTATATAAGAATTGTCAAAGTTTCAAAGATACAAATATAAACAAGCAAAAAAACTTCTAGACACCTATATTGTAAACAAGTTGAGAAATATGAGTAAGCATATAATTTCAGTCTCTTTGGGTTCTTCAAAACGAGATTTTAAAAAAGATTATGTTTTAGGCGGAGAGACCATCATAGCTGAGAGAATCGGTACAGACGGAAGTATGAAAAAATATCGTGAATTAATACTTAAATTAGATGGTACAGTTGATTGTTTTGGTATTGGTGGCTTTGATTTATTTTTGAGACGAGGAGAACGAAGATACAAAATTCGTGATGTTTGGAAAATCGTTAAAGATGTTAAAGAAACACCAATGGTTGACGGAGGAGGAATCAAAAGTACTATTGAAGGCAATATCATGCAATATATAGAGGAAAAGCTTCCTGAAGAAGTTGAAGAAAGCCGAAGCATAGTAAATATGGCAGCTGTTGACCGTTGGGGCTTAGTAGAATCTTCGTGGGAATTTGTTGATCACAATAGAAAACTAATAACTTTTGGTGATCTACTTTGGGGATTACAATTAGGAATAGCTTTACATCGAATGAGTACAATAAAATTAGTTGCTAAAATGCTGCTTCCTGTCGTTTCTCGAATGCCATTTTCAATGATTTATCCTACTGGTGATAAACAAGAAGAACATAAACCAACTAAAGTTAAATATTTCAAGAGAGCTAAATTTATTGCAGGGGATTTTCATTTTATTAAGAGAAACATGCCTTTAGACGTGATGAAAGGAAAAATCTTGGTCACAAATACAACTACATCAGAAGATATTGAACTTCTAACAAATATAGGTGTTAAGTATGTTGTTACTTCAACCCCAAGAATCGAGGGAAGATCCTTTGGCACTAATGTTTTAGAAGCTTGTATCGTTGCTTTAAGCGGTGAAAATCGAGAACTTACAACTGAAGAATATGTTGAGTTCCTCAATAAATTATCTATAGAACCTCTTATTCAAAAGCTGTAATAATGAACCTTCTGTAATGTTACGTCTAGCTTTATTTTATTTTTTTATTCTAATCTAAATATTATATCATTCTCAAACAATTTTATATAGAACCTACTATTCAGATTTTATGACGATTGAAATGATAAAATTAGATACAGTACTTTTGTGTGGAAGAGCAAAAATAGATGATGAGCTCTTACTCTATATGAGAGAAAAAACAGGACAAAAAGAAGTTGACAATAAAGCACTATTCGAAATAGCTGGTAAAAAAATTCTTCACTATATCTGTGATGTACTGAATGAAGCAGAAAATATAGGAAACATATTCATAGCTGGACTTTCCAAAGAGGATATAGAATTTGACTACTCGGTGACTTATCTAGAATTGTCTAAAGAAAGCTCTGCTGTAGACAAAGTATTCACATGGGTACACGAGTACCTTCTAAAAAGAGACAAACCTGAAACTCCAGTATTGATTGTAAATGGTGATATCCCTACAATTACAAAGGAAGGTATTAATTGGATAGCAAAAAGAGTTTCTGAAAGTACTGCTACTTTTCAATATACAGTTGTTGGACAAGAAGATATGGATAGGGTTTTTCCTGATTCTCGAAGATCTTTTATAAAATTTAAAGATGGAGCTATATGTGGGGGAGATGTTATAGGAATTGCACCAGTAGAAATATCAAAACATGCAGATACTATGCAAGAACTAGTTGGAAAGAGAAAATCATTCATTCGACAAGTGATTTTCGTTGCTCCATTCAAAGTTTTAAAAATAATGCTAAGAAGAGCAACATTAGATGAAGCTGTTCATATAGCTGAAAAAGCTCTCAAAATGAGTGTCAACCTATTGAAAGTTCCTTATCCTGAAATAGCAATGGACATCGACAAACCGCACCAGTTTGACATTGTTGAAAAACATCTGTCTCAATAAAGAAGAACGTAAAAACAGTTTCAGGGGAAGAGAATAATGTCAGAATTCATCGACAAGATAGCTGCTTGGGATGAGAAAGTTTCTAAAAAGATAGTTTTATTTTCAGAGAAAAGACTGAAATATGCAAGCTTTATTGCTTTATCTGGCAATGTACAACCCTGGTTAATAATGTCCATTTTATTTTTTGTTTTCAATCTCTTTATTGACAGATCTTTCAATTTAGTCCAAATAGTGTTAACCCTTTTTGCAGGAATATTAATTTCTATCTGCAAATATTCGGTAAAAAGACGTAGACCAAGTGTAACCATCTCTAAGAAATATGTTGGAAAGGGGGATTTCTACAGTTTTCCAAGTGGACATTCAGGAAGAATGGGTTGTATAGCTCTTCTATTTGCAGTTAAGTATCCTTTTATTGGCTGGGTTTTTGTATTATGGGCTATAGGAGTAGCGTATTCAAGGGTTGCTCTACAATTACATTATTTCCTAGATGTGTTTTTCGGGATATTAATTGGATGTTTTTCTGCAATTATTGCTTTTATCTTTTATAGTCAGATAGTGAATCTTCTTTCACCCATAGTTGAATGGATGAACATTTTAATCTAGATAAACAATCAACTAACAAAAGTCAACTTTCGCAAATCTCTGTACGATTCTAAGGTTCTAAATTGATGTTTTATTATGTTAAGACTAGTCTAAGATCTGAATTACCACCACCTAAAGGAAAATAAGTTCTAGTATGTTCAGTTAAATATATATTATACTTAATTATAATCTAAAGACGTGAGTTTAAAAAAAGAATTTACATCTGAAGATCTTGAAGAACTTTTAATCTATGACCCTTATGAAAAGGAGAGACAACTTGTTAAAATTCAAACAGATAGACATGAATACGAAATTAGTGTTGTAGACCTCGACAAAAAACCAAAACACAATTGTACTCTAATATTGGTGCATGGTTGGGGCTCAAATCTGCTTAATTATAGATTTTTACTCAAATATTTACAAGAATACTTTCGAATTATTGCTTATGATTTGAGAGGTCACGGTGAGTCAGATAAAACAGAAAGTGATTATGATTTACAATTGTATGCTGATGAATTATCTTGTGTGATAGATCACTTTAAACCTAATAATATAATATTAATGGGTCATTCAATGGGTACAACCATTGTTATGAATCATCTCTATTTACATCCAGAGATTAAAGCTGCAATACTAACTTCAGGTTCATCAAATTTTAGAGAACCTTTCCCTCGTATTGTTCCCTTAGTTATATCTAAGATTGATGAGAAAGTGAAAGATCATTTAGTTGAAATTGCTGTTTCAATGTTAATGACTAGAGGTTGTCCAAAAGAAGTCTTACACATAGTTAGGGAACAAAATAAACGAACTCCTTTTCATGTATATAGAAAAGCTTTGCTTAACACTATTTTCACTTGGGAAAAAGATGATGATTTGAATAAAATAAGAAACCCTATTCTAATTTTGGTCGGAAAAAAGGATTTATTAACGCCTGTAAAAGATTCTAGAAAACTTAATGAAATGCTTCCAAAGTCACGATTAGTAATTATTCCTGGTTGCGGGCACGGTATTTTAATGGAAAAAGGCAAAGCAGTATCTGAAATTGTTAAAGAATTTATAGAATACCGGATTGAACTTGAAGGTATAGACTCGAATTCGAAGGTTTAAAGACATAAAACAAGCGTTAAGAGGGAAAAGGATAAAATATTCACATATATTTATATAGATTTAAAATTGAACAGACAGTATGGAGAGTTTTCCTTACGAACTGGTTGAGAAAGCTATCGAGTATGGACAGAACCTCGGAGTTTCTTATATTGAAGCTAGACTTGTAGATTTGAGTATTAATTCTACAATTTTAAAAAATGGAGTTCCAGAACTTGGATCACTTGATAGAAGTTTGGGAATAGGAGTCCGGGTTTTACGCAAAGGCGGGATGGGATTTTCGAGCTTTAATAATCTTACTTCTGATTCTATGAAAAAAGCAGTAGACTTTGCTGCTAAAATGGCTGGAGAAACAGGATGGAGGAGGAAAACAAAAATAAGTTTCAGCGAGGAAACTAAGATCGGAAGAGCACACGTCTGAACTCCAGTCACGTGGCCTTATCT
>BPTO01000227.1 GCA_023705985.1 Candidatus Heimdallarchaeota archaeon
GCATCTTCTGTTTATTTCCTCTTGATAAAGTTGCAACAAGTTTGTCATAGTATTCAACAGCTTCCAAACTTTCAAAATAGTTCTGCAACTTTTCTGTTGTTTCAGATTCATCCATGCCTCTAATAGAAGCTATAAAATTAAATAACATTCTAGGGGTCATAGATTTATAAATTAGAGGATCTTCGGAAACATAACCAATATTTCGTTTAATCTCAATATCATCCGTACTAGGATCAAGTCCGAATACTCTGATTTCTCCTTGTTCTTGTTCTAAAAGCCCTAAAATTTGCTTAACAGTAGTTGTTTTTCCTGCTCCATTAGGTCCAAGAAGACCAAATATTTCTCCAGGTTTTACTTTAAAAGAAATATTGTTAACTGCTACTACAGTTCCAAAAGATTTTGTTAAATTAGTTACTCTAACCATAGCCTCTTTTTCTGTAATCATAATGCTCTCACTTCTACATCTATGATAGTGATATCGTTATTTTAAGGGATTACTCTACATGAGCTCTTATTAAGCTATGGTTTTAGAATATTAACTTAATTTGACTAGAGAAACTATTCCATAAACTTGTTTCTTTGTTTATGCCATTATCGAAAACTGGAATTAATAGGTTTATATACATGTATCTGTATCATTTTCTTGAAAACCAAATGAGCGATTACATTTACTGTTCTTTCTGTGGTGCAAGAAATCATTCTTCAAATAAATTTTGCGAGAATTGTGGTGATAATATGCTTAAAGCCACCTCCTCTACTCAAAAGGAATCTGTAACTCCACCATCCCAAGAATCAAGAAATGTTACCTATCAACAAGTAAGAGGACCTTCAACTTATAAACCAACAAATCCCCCCATGTCTGGTTCTTACGATGCTTTACCAAGAACTCGACCTTATAATCAAAATCAAAATCGTTCAGGTTTTCCCAAAGGGTTGAAAATTTTTCTATTACTATTCTTCTTTGGTATTCCAGTTATTCTTGTTCTGGTCGGATTATTTACTAGCTGGTTTTGGTGGTTCTAAATTCTGCTGTTTGGACGTAAAGTCTGCTATCTTAGCAGAATTTTCATTTTTTAAGTATTATGTTGCCTTTAACTTATTGCTTTAAATAACATTTGTCACATCATTATAATGGGGTTCATATAGGTTCGTTTCATTATTATCCATGTAGTATGCATCTTTAAATAGCGTACAGAAGATATTTGAGCGTTAATGAGCTTCAGTCAAAATCAAGTGGAAAATATGAAGGTTCTGATCACTACAAAGAATGGTGAACTGCTTTACCAGTATGATAGTTTCACTGAGGTACACTATCCTGATAATGCTCTAGTGACAGGTCTAATCAGTGCTATTGTAGCTCTAAGCAGTGAAGTAGTTTTTTCATTTCCACGCGAAATTGAATTCGAGGGGAAAATGCTCTATTTCTATATAGAAAATGAACTTATAGCTGCTTTACTAGTAGATATAGACTCGCCCTTTAATGGGACTATACTTCCAATACTTCTAGCTGAATTCAAGCAGGTTCAAGAAACACATCAATTTTCTATTCATCAAGCTTTAAAGTATCATAATGAAATAAATATAAAAATAAAAGGTTCCTTAGCAAACTACCTTTCTAATATTCAAAAAAACATGATGTCTGTTTTTGACAAAACAGATTTAACTGATTTTGATTCACTTATTAAACTAAAGAATGTGGCTAAAGATAGCGTTTTAGAGGGGTCAAAAGAATTTCTTTCGTACGAAGTTATTTGTCGATTGATACCTGAAGGTTTAGATAGAATCTTATATGGACTAGTTGTAGGAATACCCTTGATAGTTTCAGGAACTCGAAGTATAGTCGAACCCATGATACATTCTTTGCGTTTGTTATCACCTACCCGTATTCTAAAGGTTAAATTCTGGTTAAAAACCTTAGAAATGGGTTATGATATAATTGGAACTAATGATATTCAAAACGTTATACCAGGTCACAATCTTGTTGTAATCAATGTTGACGAAGGGGTTGTCTTTGGGGGTAGATCTTCTTCTTATTTCAAGGAAATAGCAAAACCTCTCGCAGGACTCACCGCAATGGAAGCTTATAGTTTCTTAAGATCAGAATTAGACTGGATATTTCAAGCATTTAAATCTCTCAATCTTAAAACTCATTCAAAAGATTCATTGCCTTTCGAAAAACAAATGATATTGTTCGAACTACTTAATAAACTTCAAACATAAAAAATCCTGTGTTGTTATTTTATCCATTAATTTTTGCAAAAAGCTTAACAGAAAATGTTTATAATAGCATGTTGTAGGTAAAATCCAATGAGTTCTGAAGATAAGGAAGAGCATGAAAAACTCAAAAAAATCTTCTATTTTAAAAAGCAGACTTTGTACGGGAAAATTATACTTATAGGGTCTATCTTCATATTTGGTATAGCAATTATTATCATCTTCTTTTCGATAATTTTTAGTAAATGGCAAAGTATCGGAATATATTCTGTTTGGGGTCTTTTTGGTTGGTTATTCTTTGCAGTTCTTCTTTATATCTCAATTAATCTTGTTTCGATGTTGATTCAAAAAGAAAGAGAAAGCGATTTGAAAGAAAATCAGATTCAGAATAATAGGTGATTTTTGTGTTAGTTAGGTATTCACCAAAACCTAAGAAAAAAATAATCGCTATTTACTTTATATTTTTATTAAGTTTGTTAGTAGGAATATTAGTTCTAGCAGCCTATACTAACAGCTTAGCATTCTGGATAGTTTCAATTATTATCTGTATAGCTTCTATTGGTTTAGTAATTCATTCAATTTACAAACTTTATAAACCCAGAATAGTTGCTCCTCCTCTGGGAAAGGTGATAACTTCAATAACCCCAGAAGAAAAAGAAAATGAGGGGAGCATCGATTCTCTAGAGAGTGGAAAAAATGAAAGAAGAACCTAAAATTAGTATTTGGTTAGTATCAATACTAGCAAGTTTTGCAATGTTGATAGTATCTTTGGGGATTATATTATTATTAAGGTTAATTGAAAAGAAGACAGTTGCATGGATTCCTGAAATTTGGGGGATTGTTTTCTTGATTCTTATTTTTTCGTATGCATTATATCATTACATTTTCTTAAAGATTCTTACTAAAAAAGCGATTCAGGCTTCCTAAAACATCTTGTATAAAATGGGTGTGACACAAGTATAAATATGATTTGCAGAATGAGTAGACAGAATGCAAAAATCTGACAATTTTTCTTCTTATATTTCTGCTAAGTCTATTAATTTGATTCGCAGGTGTAGAAGAGAAAAAATTAGCGTCCTTCTTCTTCTTAACACTCTCAGATTAATTGACAAAGGTCAAATCAAGAAGATGGGAGATCTTAATAATTATCTGGAAGATAGAATCGATTCTTACCCAAAATATATTCAAGATGCAGAGAAAATAAAGAGGATGTTGAAAGAAAGTTATATTTTGTCTTGATTTCTTTTTCTCATTAAATCTACTAAAACTTTTGCAGCATAAGCTGTTTCTTTAGGTGATAAGAAGATAGGTACTTTTTCTTTTCTCGCTATTTCCTTAATCGGTTTTAATAGATTTCCACTCATCATAAGGGGTAGCATAGGTTTCTTCCTTCCTGTTTCGTTCCATGCTCTTATTACACCTTTGAAATGTTCATCAGGTTGCATACCGAGAAATGTGGGAATAACACTACATGGAACTACAATGTCTATATTTGGATCTTCAAGCATTGCTTTTGTAACTTGATAATATTCTTCCTCTGCAGCTCCAGCTATCATATCCAGGGGATTCACTTTCTTAACTAAAGAAATTAGAAAAGGATCTATTTTCTGCTTTAATTCTTCACTAAATTCTGCAAGTTCTAGTCCATATTCTTCAGCGTTATCGCTAAATAAAACAGCACTCCCACCGCTATTTGATAGAACAGCTATTTTTTCTCCTTCAGGAATTGGAAGTAATGCGAAAGCTTTGATAGCAGCTATGTAGTCGGGTAGATTCTCACACATTATAGCTCCAGCTTGTTTAACAGCTGTTTTGAGAGAAGAATAACTGGTAGCCATCGATCCAGTATGGCTTGAAGCACTTTTCATTCCAGAAATAGTTCTACCACCTTTAAGTACAACTGTTGGTTTTATTTTTGCTACTTCCTTCAATTTAGAATAAAAATTCCTACCATCAACAACATTCTCAAGGTAAATACAAACAACTTCACTATTATTGTCATCTTTCATATATTCTAACATGTCTGTATAGTTAACATCAATCATGTTTCCAAGGTTTACAAACTTTGAAAAACCTAATCCTTGCCAATCCATCTCATATAGACAAGCTGCACCGAATGAGCCAGATTGGGTAATAAAAGATACATTTCCTTTTAATGGTGTCTGAATAAATGAAGCATTGATACCAATGTCAAGATTCTGGATACCCACACAGTTGGGACCCATTACTCTAATATCAGCTTCTTTGCACTTTTTAGCTATTGCATCTTGAACATTTTTACCTTCTTCATTTATTTCTCCAAAACCAGCTGAAACGATAATTAATCTCTTAACTTTTTTTTCTATGCATTGATTTACTACGAAAGAAACAACCTTGCTAGGAACTAAAATAATAGCTAAATCAATTTCTTTTGGAATCTCCAGAACACTTGGGTATGATTTAAGATTACAGATAGTTTCTGATTTAGGGTTAACTGGGAATATTTCACTCTTTAGGGATTCATT
Source organism: Candidatus Heimdallarchaeota archaeon (assembly GCA_023705985.1). Lineage (GTDB taxonomy): Archaea > Asgardarchaeota > Heimdallarchaeia > Heimdallarchaeales > Heimdallarchaeaceae > 18H4-34. The sequence goes on from BPTO01000227.1 coordinate 4,719, forward strand.
CTCTAATAAGTTGATAGTTACTGCGTTTCCAAACTTCTTTGAATCTTCTGTTGCTCCTATTATCGCGATGGTTTTTGGATAGAAAAAATGCTCAACCATATGTAAAATCTCACTTAGACTTTAAGTATTTTCCCAAATAGCTCTTAATAAAAAATGTGATGAATCTAACTTATTTTGAGTAGATTTTTTTGAAAGCACTTGTTATCTTGTAGTTTGAGGGGTCAATTTTTAGGATATCGAAAAGGAATCCTTCCAAATCAGTAGAATTTTTCACATTTATAATATAATCTTTGATTAAATCTAAGATTCTTCTCGCTTCTTCGTGTTGTTCATTGTTTTGGATAATTAGCGAGAAAATATACTCTTCATTTGAAGTTAAAACGTACTTATAAGCTCCTGATACAAAGTATTGAAGAGAATCTTTTTTTCCGAATAATTGTTGACTGAAACTATTAATTGCAGACAAGAATCCTGAAATCAAGGAAGGATCTTCTTTTAATCCTATTCTATCAAGTTCTATAATAGGCAAA
>BPTO01000228.1 GCA_023705985.1 Candidatus Heimdallarchaeota archaeon
AAACCTTTGCTTATAGAAGGCTCTTTCCAATGTTTGAGCTGTGGTGAAATAAATTATATCCCTCAAATAGGAGGTATGTATATGGAACCATATATGTGTGTTAATCCAAGCTGTGGAAAGAAAGGTGCTTTTAAACTCAATTCAGAGGAATCTACTTACAAAGATCTACAGACAATAACAGTTCAGGAACGACCTGAAACACTCCCAGCTGGTCAAATTCCTAGAAACCTTTCTGCAAGATTAGTGGGAGATCTAGTCGATGCTGTCAGAGCAGGAGATCGAGCTATTGTCAGTGGTATTTTGAGAATGAGAGCTCCAACTCCAAAGAAGAAAGGAAAACTAGCTATTTTTGACCTTTGGTTGGATGTCAATTATATTTCTTCCCAACAAAAAGAGTATGAAGAAATCGATATAGACCCAGAAACAGAAAAAGAAATCATAGAATTATCCCGCGATTTAAGTATTCATAGAAGGATAATTAGATCTATTGCACCCTCGATATACGGGATGGAGACAATCAAAGAAGCCATAGCAACCATTCTCTTTGGTGGAGAAAGTAGGGTAGCACCTGATGGGATGAAACAAAGAGGGGAATCTAATTTATTAATGATAGGCGATCCAGGAGTCGCTAAAAGCCAGATTTTACAATTTGCATGCAAACTTGCTCCAAGAGGACTAATGACATCGGGAAAAGCTTCAACGGCTGCGGGTCTTACCGCGGCTGTAATCAGAGATCAAGATACAGGAGAATTCACGTTAGAAGCAGGAGCACTAGTATTAGGAGATAGAGGGATGGTTGCAATAGATGAATTTGACAAAATGAATAAAGTTGACCGCTCATCAATACATGAAGCTATGGAGCAACAAAGTTATCACCCCTCATTTGAAATAATGACTCTAAATGGGAATAAAGAAAGAATAGGTCCATATGTTGATAACCTATTTATGGAGAATAAGAACTCAAAGCTTGAAGGCAAGAACTGTGAAATATTACTACTAGAGCACGAAAATATGCAAATATTAACAACAGACTTCAAAGAAGTTTTTAGCACAAAAGTAAATCGAGTTAGCAGACATACATCTCCAGACTATTTTGTTAAAATTACATATTCAAATGGTAGAGAACTATTAGTAACTCCTGAACATCCGGTTTATGTTTATGAAAATGATTCTATTATAACTAAAGAAGCTGATAAAATAATAGAGGGAGATTTCGTCCCTGGAATTAGAAAACTTGAAAATAAGAATAGTGCACCCTTAGCAACTAATTTTAACAAGGGAAGAAAGCAAATAGTGCTCCCTGATGCTATTAGTAACAGTTTTGTGCAATTTCTTGGATACTATATAGCTGAAGGATACTCATATTCAGGAACATCAGATGAAGTAGGATTAAGTAATACAGATTCAGTTATCATTAGAAAAATGAAAAACTGCATCTTTGACACTTTTGGTGTAGAACCCATTGATAATACACGTAAAAATAGAACATTACGCATAGTCTCAACTGATATTTACAATTACCTAAAAACCAACTTTCCTAATATATTTGTAAAGAGCTATGAAAAGAGAGTTGATAAGAAACTATTTTGTATCGATAAAGAGAAGAGAGCTCTTTTTCTGCAAGCGGCTTTTGAAGGTGATGGAACTGTTGAAAGTACAGCTCTTTCTTATTCAACTATATCTAGGGGCTTGGCAGAGGATTATCAAGATCTTCTCTTGACTCTTCAGATTAATTCTCGCATTCTAAGTGAGATATATTCTTTTGGAAAAGAGAAAAAAGAAAAAAGAACAAGGTACAAAGTATACATTTCAGGAGACAGTATACAGAGATTCACTGAAATCGTACTTCAAAACATAGTAAAGAGTGAATATCTCGATAGAATTTTAAAAAGAAACAAAAAGAATATCAGACATCACGATGTTTTACCTACTTCAACTAGCTTAAAAATAATAGAAAGTTTGCATAACATTGGATTATCATATAATGGTTACTTCCATCAACACATTAAGAACAACTATGGTATCACATTAGGCGTAATTCAAAAATACTTAGAAAAATTAGAAATAAGAATCAAATATTTAATTGACAATATTGTGAAATGCAAAACACTTGAAGATTATCGGAAATTAATAAATTACTCAATTACAAAAATGTCCAAACTAGTTGGTTTATCAAGGAATACTCTATCAAAATATGAAAAATTGGATGTGATGCATAAAAACTATCCCTCATTACTAAGAAAATACACTTTTGTAATAAAAGAACAAATCAAACATGTTGAAAAGAGTATTCAAGATCTAAGAAATCTAATTAATTTCAGATGGTTAAGGGTTAAGAAAATTGAAATAGTTGAAAATGCTGATGAATACAGAACTGACTGGGTTTATGATGTTACTGTAGAACCTACAGAAAATTTCATTAGTCATGGATTAGTGCTTCATAATACTGTTAGTATAGCTAAAGCTGGTATTATTGCTCAGTTAAACGCTCGAACAGCTATTATTGCAGCTGCTAACCCTCGTTTTGGTCGCTATGAACCCTCACGCTCTCCTGGTGAGAATATTAACCTTACATCTACTATCCTTTCTAGGTTTGATCTAATATTCATAATTAAAGACAAACCTGAGATTGAATTTGATACTAAAATGGCTCGTCATATCTTAGAATTAAGGCGAGGTCATTTGTTAGAAGAAGCTGAACCTCCCATTTCTATGGAACTTTTACGCAAATACATAAGTTATTCCAAACAACATGTACATCCAGTTCTTACCGATGAAGCTATGGAAAGAATAGAAAAGTATTATCTAGAATTAAGAAAGGAATCAGATGCATTAGAAATAGCTATTACTCCCAGATATTTAGAAGCCTTAGTCAGATTATCAGAATCTCAAGCTAGAATGGCTCTAAAAAATGATGTTACAATAGACCATGTTGAAGCGGCTATCAGATTACTTAAAACCTCTTTAGAACAAGCTGGTAAAGATCCTATCTCTGGAAAAGTAACTGTTGATTATATGGTATCAGGAATGACGTCAGTTTCGCGTTCAAAGATGGATAAGATTCTTGATATTATCAAAGATGAAATTACTAAAAGCAGATATAACTATATTACGATGCAGAAATTAAAAGAAATAGCAAAAGAGATAGATATTGAAGAAAATTTCGTTGAAAAAGTTATCGAACAGCTTCAAAAGAGTGGACAAATATTCACTCCTAAAGAAGGAAGGATTAGTTTTACATAGAACATTCTGAAATCATTACAATAGTAGTTTCAAAAAAACAGTGAGATTTATGGATATTGATGACTTACCTATACCTCAGAAGGTTGCTGATTTAATTAAAGAAGATGGTATAAAAACGCTTTATCCTCCTCAAGTAGAAGCTGTAGAAAAAGGTCTTTTTGAAGATAATAACTTAGTTATAGCAATCCCTACAGCTTCAGGTAAGACACTTCTAGCACTTCTAGCTTGTGTTCAAAATATTGAAAAGAAAGGTATGAAGGCACTTTATTTAGCTCCATTAAGAGCACTAGCTTATGAGAAATATGTGGAGTTCAAACGTATTTTTGACGCTTTAGGTAAAAAAACCGTTATATTAACTGGAGACTATGGTAAAGAAGATCAAAAAGCAATATATGCAGATGTAATCATTGCAACTAATGAAAAAATAGATTCTGAGCTCAGGCATGGAGCAAAATGGGTTAGACAATTAGGTATTATAGTAGTAGACGAAGTCCATTTGATTAACAGTAGGAATAGAGGACCTACTTTAGAGGTGGTTATTGCTCAACTCCGTCAGATAACAGAGACTCAAATAATAGCATTGAGTGCCACTATAAAAAACGCTGATCAAATAGCTAGATGGCTTGAAGCAGAATTAGTTTCCAGTGATTGGCGTTCTGTAAAATTAAATGAAGGTGTTGTCTTTGGTAATAATATTATCTATGCAGATGGAAGCGAAAAAACAATTCCAATGAGATACAAAGACAGTTTTGACAATTTATTGAATTATATTCTTATAAATAATCATCAAGCAATAGTTTTTGGAACAACAAGAAATATGACTGAATCAATAGCTAAGAAAATAGCTCGAAGGGTTTCAAGTACCTTAAAAGAGGGAGAGAGACTAAAATTAAATGAAATAGCTAATGAACTCATTAAAAAAGGAGAGCAAACAAAACAATCAAAAGAAGTTGCAAGTTTAATTCGACAAGGCACAGTCTTTCACCATGCAGGATTAAACTTAGGACAGAGAAGGTTTATTGAGGAGAGCTTCAAAAAAGGGTATATCAAAATAATAACTAGTACTCCAACTCTTGCCTCTGGAGTAAATTTACCTGCTAGATATGTTATTATAAAAAGCATATATCGATACGATGTTACATTAGGAAGCTATCCAATCCCTGTTTTGGAGTTTAAACAACAATCTGGGAGAGCTGGTAGACCACAGTTTGATAAAGAAGGAGATGCTATTCTTATAGCTAAAAATGAAATTGAAGCACAGAAGCTATTTCAAAGATATCTAGTTGGTGAGACTGAAGAAATAGAATCGCGTATAGCAGCTGAACCTGCATTAAGAAGAATAGTCTTAGGTCAAATTGCTACTGAAAACGTTCAGTCTTTGGAAGAACTAAATGATTTCTTTAGTCAAACATTTTACGGATACCAACAAGATACTTACAATTTAGCTTCAATCCTAATAAAAGTTATAGACTACCTCAAAGAAGAAGGATTGATTATTAAAGATCCCGACTACTTAGATGCCACAAGTTTTGGGAAGCGAGCTAGTCAGTTGTACATTGATCCTTTAAGCGCTGTAATCATAAGAGATGGATTAAATCGTTCCAAAATTATGGCAAAAGAATTTCTAACTGATTTAAGTCTTCTTCACTTGGTGTGCTCAACTCCTGATGTACGGTTTATTAGCATAAAAAAATCGGATGAAATTCCTATCCTAAACGTGATGTCGAAACATGATGAAGAGTTTTTAACCGAACTTCCTTCATCGCCTTTTGAACTTGAATTATTTATGAGTCAGTTAAAAACAGCTTTCATCATTCAAGACTGGATAGCTGAAACTTCAGAGGACAGTATTCTGGACCGATATAATGTGGGTAGTGGTGACGTATTTTCAGTTGTTTCAAATGCTGAATGGCTTCTCTATGCAACAGATGAGATAGCTAAGTTACTTGGGCATTCTGGAG
>BPTO01000229.1 GCA_023705985.1 Candidatus Heimdallarchaeota archaeon
CTTATGTGTTCTTATTGATAATTATTCCTCCAAAAACTTTACCTAAGAAGAAAAAACAAGCGACAGGAGCAAAAGATCTTGTAAGTTTCTTTGGAAAAGCAAATCAAGAAGAAGATGAAGAATTTGTCGAGATGCAAAGAATTTACATTACTGGAAAAGTCGAAGGTTATATCAAAAACCAGCTTGAAGAATTAGCTGAAGAACACGGATTCGTGTGGGCATCATCAGTGAGTAAAAGACTTGATATTCTTGTTTATGGAGAAAAAGCTAGCCAATTGAAATTAGAAAAAGCTAAAAAACTCAGAGTTAAAACTATGCCTTGGGAGAAGTTTTACAAACAATATATCAAAAAAAATAAGAATTGCTAAAGAAGATGTTATTTTGTCCGTTCCTTTTTTATTTTTGGGTAAATCAATAAGAACACATAAGAGAGAATAGCAGAAATTAAAATAATTAACGACCAAGGGAATAAATCAGAAATCCAGTGACCATTCACACCTATGTGCATTAGAAGTACTATCACCATTAAATAACCAAAGTATTTATGAATTTTTTTCACTTTTTTCATTTTACTAGTTTTGGTTTTTTTCACTAATAACCATACACTTAACCCTAAATAAACAGGGCTTAACCACAGAATAATTCTAGCAATATTCATTGTAATATTGTATAAATTAACGTCCCCTCCCGTTGAGAAATTAAGTAATGTTGAACTGAAGAAAGCCCAAAAACTTATTCTTGAAGGATTTTCTACAATGGACCACCCTCCATGATCTAGAAAGAGGTGAACTAATACAGAACAAATAGAAAGAGAGATGAATCCAACATGGAGTCTGATTCTGTTTTTTCTTCTAATTTTTTTCTTAAGAGATGGAACTGTGAAAATATGAGCTGTATACAGTGCAGCTATAGCTAGCCAAGCGAATATATCACCCAAATTTTGAATTATTGTTTCAGATACTTCCCTATCAACAATTTTTCCTACTGAAATAACGTATACAGGTCTTTCTTCTGCTGTAGCATTTACAATAGTACGTATACTTGAATCATGAAACGCCCCAATAACAACCATCCCCAGATTCAAAGCGTAACAGCACAAATACAAGTTTTGAGCAATTGCACCAACATCAAATAACGCTCTTTGCTTGTTAACAGTATAAGTATTGTTACCTTCAGTAAACATTGTTTCATTTATTGTAAGAACTATCACCATCGAAGTATCTAGAACCCATGGTTGCTGCAAGCTTGAATCCCATAAATCTTCTTTTCTAGAATCATTACTAATTTGATCAAAAGACTGTTCTACTATATCATAGTGATACATTCCCTCTTCCATCCCAGAGACATTATTGAGAGAAGTATAAGCATTAATTGACCATTTATCAAAAAAAGTATCAAAAACAAAATTATCCACTAAAGAATCGATTCTACCAATACAATAATTATGCAGATAACTTACTTCCAATTCATCTATTGATTCAGGAAGGTAATCTCTTATAGATTTACGTCCTTGAATAGCCTCTTCAACAGATGTAGCAGGAGGTATTAGAGAATATTTTATGTCCATTGAAACATCTTTTAATCTCAATTTTAGGTGTTTGAAAAGATAACTATCTGTTGTTAGATTAGTCTCCCATGCAAAAACAATTGCTAAAGGTTCATACTCAATATCATAGATTGTTTGCAATTCTATTGCATCAAAATCCAGAACAATTTCTAGTTTTACACCTATAGCTTTTGCTTGTATCCGTATATTTTGCAACAAGTGTCCAGCTTCCAAATGAACATACCTGATTCCTCTACTTCCATATTTGGTTGTTGTTCTTTCATATTCTGCAGTAATTAGATAAAGAACTGGAGCGTTTTCAACAAGTTTCTTCTTTTCCTCTAAATCCGAACCTGAAAAGGATTCAACAATTGTGTTGAAAGTGGGTTGAACAGTATGCATTTCTAAAGAATGACCTGAAGGTTCATAATGGTAAGTACCTCTTTCGATGTTATCATTACTAACATTTGAAGAGAAAAAAACATCTAAAGGGTAGGTTCCTCCAGCACTAGGAACTGAGCGGAAAGGATAGTGAGTTATACCTTGAGCTGCCCAGAGCAGCTGAGAAATGGTGTTTCTGCTGAAACTATCATTAATGAGTTCAATTTCTTGATCAAAACCTTTGAAACTTAAAATCTCATCCAATAGAACATCACTGCTTGTTATTGGATCATTTAAAGGGGTGGAATCAGCATAACAGTTTGAGAATTCATAGTTTCTGATATTTATAATCAATAATGTTAAGGTTATGAAGAACACCTTATTTACAAGTTTTTTAGATCGTATTCCTCTTAACATTCCCTTCACATCATTGAATATTTATAAATTGAATTTGTTATGCTAGCATATTAATTTTTTATGAGTTTATAAACCAATTTAAAACTACTTTAGTAAACCCTTCCGTTCTACTATCTTCCTATCTTTAAAAAATCTAAAAAAGGAAGTATTGGAGGTTTGGTTCTTGCAAGAACTTCTTTTCTATGCGGTTTCTAACAACTGTTCTTTTTCTTTACATTCTTTGAGATTATCCTTGTGAGTATTAAGGGAATTATGGAAAGTAGTAGAGTTAATAAAACGATTTGTGGATATTCAACTACTACAGGTTCTTCAAGAGGGTAGAGATCAACTGAGTTCGCAAGACCATCAATAGAATAAGAACCTGTTCCTGACCAATCAGACCAATAGTTTCCTTCCTGTTTTTCATACCAAATATTGTCAGTACCACCATCATACGCTTGGGAAGTTCCTCCAAGATTATTGTCAATAAAGTTATTATGGTGAATAAGATTATTATCAGAGCCATACGAGGAGTTGACTCCATAGCCTTCATTTTCTTGTAGAAGATTGTAAGTAATGATACAAAAAGCAGATTCAAAAAGCCAGATACCATGGTTGTTATTGTAGCTGCAAGTGTTGTTAGCAACAGTAGAACCACCAGAAATGTAAAACAAGATGCCTGCGTAGATGTTATTGCTGCAAGTGTTATTGACAACCGTAGAATTACCAGAAACTCGAAGCCAGATACCGATATCGCTATTGTTGCAAGTGTTATTGACAACCGTAGAATTACCAGAAACCTCAAGTGTGATGTCAAAGATGTCATTGCTGTTGCAATTGTTGTTTGTAACTGTAGAATTATCAGAATTCAAGAGATAGATGCCATTGTTGTTATTGCTGCAAGTGTTGTTGGTAACAGTAGAATTAACAGAAGCTCCAAGATAGATACCGAAGTCGCTATTGCTGCAAGTGTTATTTGTAACAGTAGAACTAACAGAATCCTCAAGTGCGATACCATAGAGATTATTGATGCACGTGTTGTTAATGACGGTTGGTGTACCATCAGCTACATCATCGATATAAATTCCAATATATATTACGTCAATACAGCAGTTACGAACAATGAAATATTTCGTTGTACCTCCAATATAAATACCAAAGTCATTAGTTGTTGTAATATTATATCCTTCAATAATATAAGGATCTTCAGCTGTTCCTATTCCTAGAAAACCATAATCGGTGAAATTACTGTCAGAAGTTATTTCAATTAATTCATGAGGTGTCAACTCTAACGAAGTAGGTCTATAATTATTCTCTTCAGCAGTTATTTGTACATTGATATTCAATGTGTAGATTGATACTGTCAGTATTAGTAGAAGTAATAATGTTTTCTTTTTCATTAAATCACATCTAATTAGACGCTTTATAGAATATATATTTTGTGCAATAGATTCTTCCATTTAAGAGAAAGAAATACACTGAAAGATAATTTTTGGATGATTCACTTATTTTTCCTTTCATTGCTAAATTTGTATATTACTGCCAAAACTAGTAAAGAGTACTAATCCCAGAAGACACATTGTAGTTTTAAAAGGAACAAAGACGTAGGAATTGGCAAACTCTCCTATATTTATTATGTTTGTTATCCTTGTGGAGCTAGTTCTAACGATTCTTTTCAACCTAAAAGTTATTGCTCATTTCAAGCTTTGTAGAAATAACTAATTGTATATATGAAATTTTATAAAAAAAGAAAGAGTCGTTAGTTTGCCCCAGCCCAAAATAGAAACTGAGCAAGTACAAACAAACATAGTATTATGCTAATGTCTTTTAGATCGAAACGAAACTCCCGTATAACATTACGAAATAGAAGCGGAGTTATTATAGATATTACTAAGAATATTGTTCCAGGATAGTAGACTAGTATTTCATGCTCTCCTGGTGTAAGATCTCTAACAAAAGCCCATACTACCAAAAAGGTTACTGTTGCAAAGTAAATAACTGAGTAAATTATGTAAGGGATTCTAAGTTTCTTATGTACTCCCATTTTATAGGCTAAGTAAATCATAGGGATATATAAGAAGAATATATCAAGATACAGATCGGTTGTTATAACCAATTTAGCCGCAAGCGTTGATAAACTTTCTTTGGGTACTGGTGGAAAACCTATAAATTCTTTTGAAAAAGGCCAAAATATTTGTGCCCCACTGAGCCAGAAAAGATCCAAAATATCGTGTACAATCATCGCTAATCCTAATCCTATGCCAAATCCCAGAAAATCATAATTCCACTTTTTCTTAATAAATGGAATAAAACCTAGAGATACTATCAAAATAGCTAAGATTGCAGCAAATAAGAAACTGTGAGTAGGACCTCTATGAATATTTTCAGAAGCTTCTTGACCAGCAGCAAGATAAACTATAGCTTGAATAAAAATATCGAAGTCAGGTAAAAGTGCTCCAAAAACTATCCCTAGTTTGAGTTCTTTTCGTTTAAAGAAACTAGCAAGTACTAAACCACCAATTAAAACATGAATTCCTCCTTGCATAGTACTCGTTTTGTAAACTTTTGTATATTTAAGGTTTATTCCATTTTCTGAATTATTCCATATGTAAAACAAGGTTGTGATAAGATAAAGAAAGCCACATTAGATTCAGCTTTAAGTTCTAGTACTTAAAACATGAGAGGATTCTCTGAGTAATTATTGTACAACATTTTTTA
>BPTO01000230.1 GCA_023705985.1 Candidatus Heimdallarchaeota archaeon
CTTCGACAATATCAACATATTTCGTTTTAGGTAGGATTAGGGAGAGAATTTCGAGCACGAGTTGAGGTGTCAAACCAAAAGGTTCAGATGTTGCTAAAGTAGGTACATAAGCTTGATCTAAAACATCTAAATCTATACTAAGATAAATTCTTTCAAATTTGGAGATATACTCTTCTATGAATCTTAGTCCTTCTTTAGAATTTGTTAGTAGCTGTTGAGCTGACAGATACGTCACTTCTTTTGATTGGATTTTTTCATGTTCTCCTAATGTTTGAGTATACGCATGTCCACCAATTAGTAACATCTGGTCACTTTTGAGATTTTTTTTCGTTTTTAAATTTGCAAAAACTGTCCCATGAGATTGAAAAATACCTTCTGGGTATTCATCAGCTAAGTCTGCATGAGCATCCAACCAAATAACAGCTGTTTTATCATCATAGTCAGCTTTTGAGAGAGTATCAAAGGTAATACTATGATCTCCTCCTAACACAATTAATCTAGCATCAAGTTCATAGATTTTTTCCCATATTTGACCTATTTTTTTCTTTTCTTTTATTGGGTGAATATTACCTAGATCGAAATAATCAGATTCGCTTATAGATGCACCATAAATAGCAGAAACGCCAGAAAACTCTTCAGATTGTCTCCTTATAGCTTTAGGTCCTTTCCTTGAACCTCCCTTTGTGGTTTTCATTCTTTCGAATGGAATACCATATAAGAAAACTACATTCTTTTTGTTACATTCATCGAGATTTTTTAGAGTAAAGAATCCAGAAAAAGTTGGTTTCATTATCAGTTTCTCCTTTTTTCTGTCTAAATATCTTTAGTTTCCTAGACATATCAATAAAATTGTTAAAGAATACAGTAATCACTTCTTTATAATGTATTCAATATATCCATCAGTGTAATGTTTAGAACCATTATTAACGGTAAATGTTCGCTTCTCTTTGAAGATTATTGTAGTATCCTTAAAATAACTATCTGGTTCGTTATCACTATAAATAGAATGTATGACATCTTCACCTTCAATGTCCATCCAGAATTCTCCAGGATCTTTTTCTTCTCCCAAATTAGTTCTACCCTCAATATTCAGGATAAAGTTGATGTAAAGAAGCCCATCTTTCTTCAGAACTCTTAACATTTCCTTAATAGATTTTTCAGTATCTTTCTTAGTTAGGTGAATACTGGAATTATAAGTGAAAACACACCCAAAAGATTCATCTGAAAAGGGAAGATCTCTCATATCAGCTTCTTTAATGTCTAGTTCCATCTCGTAAACTTCTTCAAAACCTTTAGCTAATTTAATTTGTTTATTAGAAATATCAATACCTGTCGCTTTAAAACCGTGCAAATAGAATAATGCTAATGGTGGTCTTTTTCCACCAGCTCCACAGTCTAATACAGTCTTTTCAACGTTTTGTTCTTTAGCAATTTTAAGAAATTTATATAACGATGTGGGATATATTACAAAACTCATTGTGAATTCTGTAAAACATATACTAAAAAATATATCGACTTTATCCTTTTAATATTAGAATAATAGATGATTGTAAAATTGTATTTAGCACACATAAAAAAAAAAGAAAAATAGAATAGGTTATCTTCATCTTAGCCTTTCATGCATTCATCTAGCTCTTCTTTAAATGAATCAGCATTCATAATTAAAGTGAGACTATTCATTACATTCATAATTTTTTCAAATTGTTTAAAAGAACTATCGCGAATAAGCTCAGAGAGTTCATTGTTGTGCTCTTCTGCCATATTGAGGAATTTATCACCAGTAACATCGTCGATACGTCCTAGCAATTTGCCTAGGCAGTCAACTGGAATAGGTTTAGTGTTATAGGTTAGAGCAAAAATTTGAGAGAGTTTATCCAACATACCACTAGACTCCTCACAATCTCCCCATTTAACATCTTCAAGTCTCAAAAGAAATATTTTTGCAGTTCTACAGAATAAAGTCTCAGTTGCTGTCTTCCCAAAAACTACACGTTGCCCAGCTTGAGCTACCAAACCAAAACCAGTTAAATCTTTTAAGTATCGATAAATAGTCTTGTCAGAACGCTTGTTTTTTTCAATTAAGAATATCTTTGCTTTCTTTTTAAATTGAATCTTTTCATCATTATCTAATTCTTTTTTTGTTTTGACCTTTTCCTTTATTTTAACAACATATTCTTGAAACTTAAGCAGTTCTTCCATTCTTTTTATCATTTCTTCTTTTCCCTTTGATTTTTCCAAATCAACCTTTTTATCTTTAATTTTTTGTATTTCTTTATCAGTCAAACTGATTTTTTTGAGTAGAAGAAGTAGATTTTTTTCTGATGGTTCATGAAAGATAAGTTTATCTAATTTTTTTTCATATTCAGGATCTAATAACTTCTCAACGACTTGATTAGATTTCTCTGTTAATTCTTTAACAGTTAAAGGTCCTGACTTTAATGCGCTTAAAACTGAATTATATCCCTTTTCCTTAAAAACATCTATTAATTCTTTTTCAAATATTACTTTCACTGCCTCTTGTTTGTAATCTACTACATCTTGGTAACTCATTTTTATTTCATCTCTACCTATAATATTATATTCACAGCGCATTATAAATATTTCTATGGAACTAAGAGTTCTTTCTCAGCCACATAAAACTTTATATATGGATAAGAGAATACGTTCTTAACACATAAGAATGTGTTCAAAAAGGTGTAGAAAATGAAAAAAACAGTCAGCAAACAAAAAGAAAAAATTATGAAGAAATATGGGTCACGGGAATTAAGAACCCATATAGAGACCAGAATGGCAGAATACAGGCTAATGAATTATTAACAAAAAAACAAAACGAGATGATAAAAAATGTTAAAAACAGAACAAAAAAGTGAATTTATTCAAACTTTCAAAAACTTACAACATATAAATAATATTGAATTTGGTGAGGAAGAAAGTATTCACAGATTGTTAACTCAAGTTGCTGAAATACTCGCTAATCAGAGTGTTGATCATAATTCCACCTTTGAATACAGAAAGTACAAGAATTACTTACTAAAAACTCAGATTCAAGCAGATAAGATCAAAGCTCGAGAATTAATAATCTTACATACAGGTTTCAACCGTTAAATAATACACTTCCTCTTCTTTCTTTCTTTATTATTTAAACTTATATTCTTTTTTTATTTTTTTTCAAATATTTTAACCCAGAAGTGTCCTTATATCGTTAAAGGTGTTCAGAAATTAAATAGAATCAGCATAAGGAGTTATGAATTGGTCATTTCTCTATTTCTGAAAAATACCGTTGATCTCTTTTTGTATCCTTACACTTTATACTAAATTTCTGATTGAATTCCTAGCAATGTTTTAAAATAATAACAAGTCCTTCCAAATTAATAATGAACTCAACTACTAGATTTGGGATAGATTTTGCTTACCCTAGTGATGAAATATTCTTAGATTCTGCAACATACGGTAAAATGCCTGTTTCATCTATAGAAAAAATGACAGATGCTTACACAAAGGGATTAGTTGTCACTAAAGCTATGTACCAAGAAGCTTGCAAAGCAAATACGAGATTGGAGAGTTGTAGAAGAGCTCTTTCGTCTATTTTCCATACTGAATCTTCTCAAATCTCATTTTTACCTTCAAAAGAATCAGCTATTATAAACCTTCTACACTCATTTGATTGGGCTGATAAAGGCAAAATCATTACTAGTGTGTTAGAAGATCATTCTCTGCTAGCACCTTTAATAAACATCAACAACCTACATGGTAATGAAATTGACTATCTTAGCTTAAATGATGAAAAAAATCTGTTGGATAATCTCAGCGAGAAACTTACCTCCAAAACAGACGTGGTTTTACTTTCCTCCTTGACACCAACTATTGGAACAAACCGAGAATGGGGAAAGATATCTAAGATCTGTAAAGAAAACGATGCAATTTTCATTCTAGATATTAGTAATTCAGTTGGTCATGAAGAAATTCTATTGGAGAACGATTCCCCTGATATTGCAGTTTCAACAGGAATTTCAGGAGCACTTGGTCCGCAAGGTATAGCTTTTCAAATATTGTCAAAAGAAATCAACGAGCAAGTAGACCCGATTTTAGTAGGCGGAACTTCCGTTTTAGCATTAGAGGAAACGATGTATCACTTGAGTTCAAATGCACAGAAATACGAAGCAGGAATCATCAATTTAGCGGGGATTGTAGGACTTACAAACAGTTTAGAAATACTCTCAGAATTTGGATTTAACAAGATTGAAAAGCATGAAAAGAGACTACACACTATTGTAAGAGAAAAACTTAGAGATTTACCCAATATTGATTTATATGAAATAGAACAAACAGATTTCAAAACAATAACAACTTTTGGAAGCAGAGAGGTAAATGCCCATGATATCGCTCTAGCTATGGAAGATCAAAAAGGAATTAGAGTTCTAAGTGGTGCATTGTGCGCTCATCTCTTCATCTATGATTTGCCTTATAATTCTGTGATACGATTATCAACTCATCTATACAATACAGAAGAAGAAGTTAGAGTATTTCTGGAAACGCTTGAGGAATTAATGAATCAACTATAATTTGTTGATATTTCTCTAAAATCCAGCGATTGGTCAAAAAAGATAGAGTTTATAAGTATTAGCTATTGTAATGAAATAGCAGAAAATTGAGGTATTTGAATTCTTTAAAATACTAAAATTTGTCAAAATTAAACCTAAAGAAACAATAAGTACCCATGTTCTATACGTCTTTGCTAACAGTACCGATGAGATTGAACCATTTACTCAAAGCAATTTAACAGACTTACTCTAATTCCCTTTCTTTTCTTTTCCTTTTTAAAAAAGCACTAATGCTTCTATTCTATTTCTAACATTCATTTTGTTTGTAAAAAATTGATAATGCCGTAATAATCGGGCAAAATATTTTTATTTCTTAACAACTAGTTATCTTGATTCGAAAAATTTCGTTTGAATCTAAACGAAATTAGTAATTAATAAAAGGGTTGATAATAGATCGGAAGAGCGTCGTGTAGGGAAAGAGTGTAGATCTCGGTGG
>BPTO01000231.1 GCA_023705985.1 Candidatus Heimdallarchaeota archaeon
GAGATAAGGCCACGTGACTGGAGTTCAGACGTGTGCTCTTCCGATCTACGGATATTTTTAGGTTCAGTAAAAGTAATTTTAGGTTGAGAAATGCCTTTAAAACTAATTTTTTCTATTTTTGTAGCAGTTTTTAAGAGAGACTCGACATTTTCATTGCCTTTAGCAGCCATGTGGCCTATGCCACCACGTAAAACATATTTGTTCGTTAATCTGAACATTGCTACCATAAAATATATTATGTTTTCTTGTGAGTTTAGGTATTTGCGTTCTATAAAGATAGACCACCATTCTGCTACAAGTTGAATAAAATTAAAATTATACTTACCCATATGCATACCAGCAATGTATTCATCATGTAGAAATGAATACCAATTAGTAAATTCAGTCAAGTTCCCCGAGTGCGACATAATTAGTTAACTCCTCATCAGTCATAGATTCTTTACTTTGCATCATTGCTTCAAGTAAAGATGTTTGGGATTCTGTGGTTTTGATTGTTTTATCAAAGGGTTTAGTAGATTTATCTAGAACACCAGCAAAACGGAAAACCTCATCACCAGGACTAGGAATAAGAACTGGAGCAATGAGTTCTATACGATCTAAATCTACATCTTTAACTTTTCTTTTAAGTCTAAGAACTTCAAGCCTAAGTTCTGCTGCCCTTGTAATTTCACTATAAATAATCTCTTTTTCAGCTTCCCTATCCGAAGGACTAAAACCTTTAACAACTAAAGCATAATAATCTCTAATGGGTTCAGTTACAAGAATGGCATTGTTAAGAAAGCATTTGCTAGTTTGTTCATCAGTAATATATAAAGGATCGTTTCTCCAAGAAAGAGGAACGATATCTAATTCTAAGAAATCTTTGTCTTTTTTACCTTTTTCTTTGAAAATTCTTTCAGAGCCATTTTCTTTAAAATATTGAACTGTTACCTTATCTAGATAAATGGGTTTGTTGCTAAAGAATCTTTTCTCATGCAAAAGGTATCCATCGGAGGTTGTAGTAACTTTGAAAAAGTAAATGTGTTTAGATCCTAGTTCTCTAAAACCTACTCTATCAACATGAATGAAATATTTAATAATAACATAAATCAGTGGAGCAAAGAACAAAGCTAATCCAGCTCTTGAAACAACAAACCAGATAGCGAGAAAAACCCATTTAAGAATCCAATAAAGTAAAATAAAGATACCTACAAAGCCAAAACCCCAATGCATTTCCATTACAAATATAACAAATGGAAAACCTATAAAAAATAAGAAAACTGAAGAAATAATTATCCCCCAAAACAGTTTAGCATGTCTTACAAGTAACTCGAACTTGTATCGTTGCCAAATACTGCGAGTAGGAGTGTCTTCTCGCTCCAATTTCATGTGAATCTGTCTAGCATCACTCATTTTTAATCCTCTTTGCCTTTGATTTTGCTTTTAATGAAACGTTTTACTCCTGTACCTTCTCGCTGAATAACTAACACACCAGTAAAAATTATCATTAAAGGAATAGTAATTAAGTAACTCAAATTAGTGTAAAGAATCTCTAGCTTGTATTTCTCTTTACTCATAGAATCTTCGTCTTCCTCACCAGGATGTTGATAATCAGCATATTCATCATAAGTATAAAAAAGAGATAATTGTGCATAAATTATTTCACCGTCTAGATCTGTTACGGAGGCAGTCCAAAGGAGAGCAGGTTTATCCATGTGAGGACGAACAGTCCATCTTCTTTCTTTTTCTCCCACACCATTTTCATTATCAGGTTCAAGATATGTTTCCTCATCACTATCAAATATACGTAATCTAAAAGTTCTTTTTGCATCCATACAGATAGCAAAAACTGTTATGAACATATAATCCGCTCCAGAATTATTGACATTAGTAGTTGTTATGCTAAGTGATCCAGAAAGATCATTAAATCTATCAGTGTAAGTATAAAGACCTGCACCATCGACTCCTATTCCTTCTTCAGTTGATAATGCACTTGCTGTTGAACTAAAACAGATAAGAAATAGTATGGGAATCATAATTAATAATAATTTTTTTTTCTTTTTCATTTGTTTAGCCCCTTTTTCTTTCTACTTCTAAGTAGTAAAATAACACCTATTAACACTATGAGAGCTAATGTGGCTACACCTACCCACAAACCCCACTGTGCTGCTTCTTCGACTGGTGTAGGTTCTTTGACATCTTCAAGTAAAGGAATAATAATTGTTACAGGAACTTTCTTAGGAGGGTCGGTATAATATTCATCATAAATGGTGATCAATACACCATCATTGTCATAATAAGATGTGCCAATACTATAGATCCTAAAAGAATAGGTCCTATTACAAACCCAAAATTCTAGAAAATGTCCTGGAGCAATTTCAGGAGTACGTTGCCAAGCTTCACCACTTAAATAGGGTTTAATAGCTAGTTCGTGGCTTTCATCATCAAGATTGATTACACCTAAATGATAAATAGGAAGCTCAAGAACAGCATAAGTGAATTTTGAGATATCAATCGTAGTATTTAGGATCAATCTATCAAAGAGATCCTTGATAACTAAATTGTGTATAGGCATGTTGTTTCTTATTCTTACTTCATAATCAGAAATGTAAGAATAATTGCTAAATTCTGGAACATCGTCTATATCTTCACTAAAAATTAATTCTCCATCAATATAGGTATGTACCCAGCTAGCGTGAAACTTCCCTATGGCTAAACCTAAGTTTATTGGAACATATCTTAATCGGATATCGAAAAATGCTTTCGTTTCGTACCAGAATGTGTATGAGATTGTTTCATTGTATTCTGTTACAGGATATCCTTTCTCATTAGTAGAGACATTGTAAATATAATTGAAAGAGATATAATGCCAACCAACCTTTAGTGCCTTTACAATCGAGTAAAAGGTATCTGTGGAGTCATCTACAATAAGAACACCATCGTGATAAATATCAATCCAGTAGAAGTCAAGATTAGTTATCAAAGTGATATTGAAATAACCTTGACTTTGGTCACGATAAAGAGTATTAAAAGGAGAGGGAGGAGGAACTAAGTTACTATACCAGGTCATAAAAGATCTGTTTGTTGATTCGTAAGTGAAAATAATTGTAAAATTATATAATCCTGCTGCACTATTTTTTGGTGAAATGATAATTGTTCCAGAAGCAATGCCATTACCTGAACCTATATTTTCATCATTTTCATAGACGGTGTAAGTATAGTCGTAAGTAGATGTTAGATAAACATTAAGATAATCATCGGAAACATAGAAGGAGTCAACTGTAACAATAAAAGCAGTAGGAGGATAAACAGTATAAGCAAAACTGTGAATAATGTCATCATATCCAGTAGCTGAAAAAATAAGAGTAACGTAATGATTGCCAACTTCTGTGCTTTTAGTCCATGTTGATGGACTAGCTGAAGCAGCATCAACCTTAAGCACACCATCTTCATAAACGGTTAGAGAATCCAGAGCTGGAAGTGTTGTAGCCCAAGTGACAATAATAGTAGATCCATCTTCTACTCGATAATCTGTCAAGTAAAAAGGCGTTACTGGATTGCTGTAAGTGGTATTAAACCATATTTCCGTAGATTCATAAACGAATTTTACAGCATAAGTAATAGTTGCCCCTGCAGTAGTGTTCTTGCTCGTTTCGATAACTGTTCCAGATCCATAAAAGATATTAGTATCAATCTGAACATTATCTTCATAAACGTAATAGTTTCCATCGTAATTGGCTGAAGCGTAAGTATTCACATAATTATCTGATACTTGAAAACTACCGATATCAACTTGAAAATCTGCAACAGCATAAACATGATAATTAAAGGAGTAAGTTACGGTAGTGTAGCCATCTGCTTCAAATAATAATGTTACAGAATGAGTTCCAACAACAGTGGATTTTGGCCAATCAGAAGGACTAGCAGAATCATCTGTTACTTTGTTTGCCCCATCTTCCTTAACAGTCAGTGAATCACTATCAGGTAATGATGTAGCCCAAGTAATAGTTATTATTGTATCTCCGATATTAACTGAATAATCAGAAACAAAGAAAACTCCTTCAGTGTTACTATAAGTAATGTTAAACCAGATGATATCTTCAGCAGCATTCCAGAATTTGATAGCATAATTGATGAAAGCTCCTTCGGTTGTATTACGATCTGTTTGAATAGATGTGCCAATACTGAAAAAAGGAGAGGGAGAGTCTGAAGGGATAGCTGTGTTGTTCTCATAAACTTGATAATTACCATTCTCACTAGCTGTGATATAGGTGTTGACATATAATTCACTCAAATGAAAAGATTCAATGTTGATCTCAAAGATAGCTGAAACAATCTCATAATTAAAAGAATAAATTATATCTTGAAACTCAGGAGCTGAAAAAATCAAAGTAACGTAATGTACTCCAACTGTAGTTGATTTAGTCCAAGCTGAAGGACTAGTTGTATCTGCATCAACAGTAGTAAGTGATCCATCCTCATAAACAGTTAGAGAATCAATAGTACTTTTAGAAGTATTCCAGATTATTTCTACATTCTCCTCTCCAATATCAATAGTATAAGATGAAACGTAGAAAGCAGAGACAGGGTTATTGTATCTCGTAGTGAATGTAACGGTTTCAGAACCATAAGTGAATTCTATTGTTAAAGTTACTTCTGAACCAGGAGAGGTGATTCTTGTTACACTGATTGTTGTTCCTTCCTTATCAATATTACCACTACCACTACCACCTGAAGTTATTTCGTAAGAACAATCATAATTGCTCGTGACAAATAAATTAGCATAATCATCACTCAAATAGAAATTCTCAACAGAAACACTGAAAGAATCAGGTTCAACAGTATAAAGGTATTCGTAAATAGAGCTGAGATAAGCTGATTCTTCTCCTGCAGAAAAAATAACATAAGTGAGATTATGATCTCCAATAGAATTATTTTTGAGAATTGTTTCTAAGTCCAGATAGATTCCAAAATAATTGTTATCAGAATAAATTTCATACTGATTTGTATTGTTTTCGCTTGAAAGATAGAAAGAGGTATC
>BPTO01000232.1 GCA_023705985.1 Candidatus Heimdallarchaeota archaeon
ATCCCACGTTTCTCTACAATACATTTGCAAATTTCTTGAATCAGTATATTTCTATCGTTTTCTTTTGTTATTAGTTGATTAATTTCACGATCTGTAGTAAGGATAGAATAAAGATTTTCTATTTTCTTTTTCGCATCTCTAATGCTTTGTTGACTTTCATAGAGCTTTCTCTCTAGATTCTTCTCTTTTACCAATCTTTCAATGATATGAGCTAACTCTGTATAAAGACTTCGTGAATCTACACCTTTTTTTACGTAAGAATCAGCCCCTAGATTCAAAGCTTGTATAGCTATTTCTTCACGACCTTTTCCTGTAAATATTATGAAAGGAATATCATTATCTTGATTCCGTAACTTCTTGAGTAATTCAAGACCATCGAGCCCTGGCATTTGATAGTCTGATACTAAAACATCATATTCATGGTCCTTTAGATAATCAACAACTTGTTCAGAGGATGAAATTGAATCAACATGCAACTTTTGATCACTGATTTTTTCTAAATAGATTTTTGTGAGTTCTAAGAAACCTTCTTCATCATCCACATGCAAGACTCTTATCTTTTCCACTTTAGATTCGATATTTTCTTTATTATTTGATTTAGATTTTTCATTAGATGATTTCATTATTGCAATTTTCTCCATTTTAAGAGGTTTTATTGACTATCTAGATTTACATTGAATAACCAATTTTTCATAGGAAGCTGAATATGTACTCCTTTTCTTTTCTTTCTAATAAACTTTTATTACTTTATTAAGAATTTAGATTGTAAAATAACAGAATCTACTACAGCTTGAGTCTTAGGTATTTTGTAAATGGATTTGATTCAATAAAGTGAACAGAAATCTTATATAAAGCTTAGAGTACTATTTCTATTGTGAAAACTGAAGTTGATAGAAACAAAATAACCCTTGTTATGGAGGGATTTTATTACCTTTTTATTGCCCTTACTCTTGGTATTCTATTGATTTTGAGCTTAAAATTCATTGAAAATTTTTTTTTTCAGATATTTGTTGGAATCCTAATTCCAATTGGGATAGTGTTAACGATTTATATTGGTATAAAGATCATAAGTGCTAACCTTAATGTTGAAAAAAAAGCTCAATTGGGTCTTTTTGCAATTATCTTAGGCTTTGTTCTAATTTTAGCTTCAATAACAAAGATTTTCCTTCCAGATTTGCTTGGTAGCATCCCTTTTGCTTATTGGGGTTTAGGATTGATTTCTTTGGGTGTGATTTTTGAATTAACATTAATAGATCAGATTATCTGGGAAGCACTTTTTGGGATTATTACATCAATATCTGATAATTTCAAGAAAAGCTGGAAGTTTCTTGTCAAGCACAAAAAACAAGTATTCTTTGAATTTTTACGTTTTGTCGTAACAGCAGGAGGAATAGTTCTAATTGTTCTCTTTGTTAAAGAATTTCTTGAAAGTTATTTTGTATATGTTGGTATTTCGTTTATTGTGATTGGAGAAATATTCTCAAGAAAAGTTGTATTATCAGCTGTTCTAAACAAGTTGCTCAAACCCCCAATTCAATTTACATGGGATCTCATAAAAGCTATAGGTAGGGGTTTGATTAATATCTGGAAATTCTTCGTTGCACACAGATTTATCATCATAAAAGAATTAATACGCTTCGCAGGAGTAGTAGCGGGAGTATATTTAATTTACTTAAGTTATGAGGATGATACTAGATTCATTTGGTATTACTTGGTTAGTGGGATAGGAGCAATCTTTGTAAGTCAATTTCTTACAAGAATGATTATACTAAAAATACTGTATGATTGGATAAAAAAAAGAATTCTTTTGATAATAGAATTATTGAGCTTAATAGCTGATACAATAAAAACTTATGTTATAAATATATATCAATTTATCAACAAGAATTGGAAGTCGATTCTCTTTGAATTTTTAAGAGCAATAGGTGCTGCATCGGGTATCTTACTAATAGTACTTTCTTTAAAAACAACTATTCAAGATTTTTACTTATACATAGGAATTGGGATAATTTTTGTATCAGAACTTCTTTCTAGGAAGAGAGTATATGTTTTCATATATAACAAACTTATTCTCTATCCAGCAGAGAATCTTTATGCAATCCTAAAGAATCTTTATACGATTTTAAAACAGCTATACAATCTTTTTATAAAAACACTTAAATTCCTTAATAAACACAAGAAAGGATTTCTCTATGAATTATTAAGAGCTATGGGTGCTGCAACGGGTATCTTACTAATAGTACTTTCTTTAAAGACAACAATTCAAGACTTTTACTTATGCATAGGAATTGCAATAATTCTTGTATCACAGCTTCTTTCTAGAAAGAAAGTATTAGTTTTTATGTCTAACAAACTGATTCTTTGTCCTGCAAAGAAGCTTTATGCGTTCTTAAAACAGCTATACAATCTTTTTATAAAAATCACTGCATTCCTCAATAAACACAAGAAAGAATTTCTCTTTGAATTATTAAGATTAGTAGGGGTAGGGTTGGGAATAGCTACAGTAGTTCTTGCAATTCATTATGAAACTTTAGGAAGTTTATCTATAAAAAATCGAAATATATGATAACCATTGGGCTTATTTGGATCCCATTGGTGGAGATATTTACTAGGAAAAAGGTTTGGACAAGTATATGGAAACACAAGAAAGAATTCATAAGAATATTCGGTCTTTGTTTATCTATTGTTGGAATGGTTTTAGGATTTGTCATTTCATGGGATGCGCTATTCATCATTTTAACAGCTCTTGGAGTTTTTCTACTTATTTTCGCAGATGTTGTTATCAATCCGATGAAGTATATCCAAATAGTTTGGTCTGCATTAAAATACATACCCAATAAGATTATCGACTTTTTCAAGAAAATCCCTGCTTATATTCGAAAAATTATCGAAAAGATAGAAGAAATAGTCAATTACATCTATAGAAATATTTTAAGATTGTTTCTTCTCATTTTTGCTCTTTTCACTCTTTCATATGGTATAAGTGTAATGATAGGTTTGGATTTCTTTTATTTACTTCGAGATGTTGATCTTTCTGTTCAAATATCAGTTGGTATTGGATTGATTTCAGTTACTGTAGCTTCTTTAGTTCTATTTCGAGATCAATTAAAGAAACTAGTTGAAACAAAACAGGAGAAGCTCATGAAAATCCGCAAAGGAGGGGAACTATAATGTCATCCAACAAACAAGGTTCTAGGAGAGTTACGGTTATAACTTTGTTGTGGATAGGAGTTATTGTATCTTTACTTGGTATCATCGGAATGATAATTACAAACATAACAAGTAAATCGGAGTACAATAGAATAGGGCTAGGAATAATGACTGTAGGGTTCCTAGTCATCTTCTTTTCTCTTATTTTCTGGAGATTAGGAAAAGTAGGTATAGATTATTTCGTTACTGGTGCAATAATCGCTTATATAGGCTTCATTCTAGTTGCACTTCCATCTCTCTCTTTTTCAATAGGTTTTAATTTATTTTTAAAAGATTATTTCAACTTCATCCTCATGGGTGGTGGTGTCCTCCTAATAGTCTTTGGTTTTTTTGCTGAAACCTACGATCTAAACAAAAAACTCCTTGAACTATTAAAAAAGATAAGAATTTCCTTCAAAAAAATCTTGATGAAAGTAAATTGGAAACTTATTTTTTCTCCTTGGAATATACTTTCTCAAGCAGGAATTAGTATTATTATACTAACAGCCTTATCAATTTTAACTGGACTAGCAGATTTATTCTACTATTTAATAGCATTAGGATTGATTATCTTGAATATTGTCGTACATTTCAGGAAAGAGATCTTAAGGTTAATAATGGAGTTTCTGGAATTACTTTCAATACCTTTTAGAGCAATCGCTAAAGCCATAAAACAGATCCCCAAAATAATATCTAGATTTACAAAGTGGTTGAAAAACATAACAATAAAGATTGCTGAAACTATATGGGACGTTCTGAAATTTATAGTTGTCAAAAATTACCTTCTCCTATTTTGTGTAGGAATCGCACTGTTCTTTTTGACACTGGATCTAGACCTCGAAATACGAATAGCTTTATCATCTCTTGTTTGCTGTATTGCTTTAATCAAACCTCTAATAGATTATAGAGAACAAATCGGGGATAAAGTATCTAGTGCTAGATTATATGTTTATAAAACCTCAAGATTACCCAAAAGGGTTATTAGATGGCTTCCAAAGTGTCCTTACTGTTCTCACCAAAATTCTCATGGTACAAGCGATTGCTCTCATTGTGGAAAGGAGCTTACTAAATGCTACATTTGTGGAATCTCAATAGAAAGAAAAGATGAAGTTACTGTTTGTTTAGATTGTGGAAATATATTCCATTATAATCACTATATGACTTGGGCTAAACTAAAAGGAACGTGCCCAATCTGCAAGAAAAAAGTAGAAGATGTTAAAAAAACCAAATTTTCAGCACTTTACCCATTAACAGCTGAACCATTTGTTTAATAATGAGTGAAAGAGTCAAAAAGATTATGATTGACTTATTACATGTAGGTTTATGCCTGTCTACAAGTCGATTGCAGACTCGATTCATAAATACATAGAGATTCCTAAGAAAATATATGTTGATCTTATTGATACTGCTCCTTTCCAAAGACTCAGAAGATTGGGACAATTAGGTGGAGTGCATATATCTTACCCTTCAGCTACTCACAGCAGATTTATCCATAGTTTAGGTGCTTTTCATATTGCTAATAGAATTGTTACTAGTCTGAAAAAGAAAAGACCAGAGCTTGTCTCAAAAGACGTTGAAGAGCGTATCCTTATTTCTGCACTTATTCATGATATTGGTCATGGACCGTTTTCTCATATGTTTGAGGATGCTATTAAAATGCTTTGTAATAAATCTGAACTTCAAAGTTGTGAAGACAAATATTCTGCTTTTAGAAGACATGAAAATATTACTGAACAATTTGTTTTAACAGAGGAGTCTGAGATTAGTCGGATTTTAGATTATGAGGGATATGATAAAAAACGAATTGCTGATCTCATTATTGGTAGGA
>BPTO01000233.1 GCA_023705985.1 Candidatus Heimdallarchaeota archaeon
ATTGTGGTTTATCTATAAGAGAAGTTACTCTTGATGCATACCTCTCTAACACTGTTGAAAATAATTGGGTGAATGGTAAAAAATTAGGTTTTTACACTAACCTTGACTCTACGATAATTGAAGAACCAATTTATGGTCAATTAATATTAGTCAATTGTACTAATGTGACAGTACGTGACCAAATATTAAATAACGCTATAAATGGTCTATTTCTCTACTCCTGCACATCTTCAGCTATAATTAACAACACGTGCAACAACAATAGATGGGGTATCTGGCTTGACTCTTCTGGTAGTTCGACTGTTATTAACAACACTTGCAGCAACAATAACTTCTGGGGTATCAGGCTTCGATATTCTGGTAGTTCAACTGTTACCAACAACAACTGCAGCAATAACAACGACTGGGGTATCTGGCTTGAGGATTCTGGTAGTTCTACGGTTGCCAACAACACGTGCAATAACCACGGTGAACACGGCATCAGCTTACTCTTTTCTGGTAGTTCGACTATTACTAACAATACATGCAACAACAATAACAACTATGGTATTCGTCTTCATGAAACTGATTTTTGTGTCATTACTTACAATCTTCTACAAGGAAATGAAGGCTTTGGAGTATACTTAAGATACGGTTCAGATAATAATCTTATTCACCATAATACCTTTGTAGACAATTATCTAGGAGGAACTTCCCAAGCTTTTGATGATTGCTTAAACAATACTTGGTATGATGCTGAAACCTCTGAAGGTAATTATTGGTCAGATTGGTCAAAGATAAATTCCTATTCAATTAATGGCTCTGCAGGCTCAGAAGATCTATATCCTCTCGATGAACCTGCTGAATATTCTACCGATGAAATTCCTTTAAATTTCACATTTACTCTACTACTAGTAATAGTTCCCTTATTACTCACAAGGATAATCTCAAAAAGGACAAAGAAATAATGGACCAGCTGTCAAAAACTGCAAGAAACGTAGTAATAACAAGAACTAAAATTTCAACACTTCCTTTTTTTACATACTTTGCATATGAGAAACTAGATATAGAAGTAATCTAAACCTAAAGTCTCCTACCTTTCTTTTACTCTTAACTCAATAGAAAGAACAATAATTGATGAAACATTGTTTATTATATGAGCATAATTTACAACCCTATAAGTTAAATATAGTCAATATTGTAGAATATTTGCAAGTGTGTATCTAGGATATCAAAAGAAATAATCCTTACAAACATGTACATTATAAATCCAGACTGGTTGTATTCCTAGAAACATTAACGGGTAAAGAAAAATGGGTCACGATTTTGAGTTGGGAGAATCTTACGCGAAAAAATTAGATAGTGAAGATAAATTAGCTGAATTTAGAGATTATTTTTACATTCCTGAGGGGAGCATTTATTTCAATGGTAATTCCCTTGGTCTTCTTCCAAAGAATGCTGAAAAATCATTTAACAGAATCCTTTCTGAATGGAAAACTCTCGCTGTTAAAGGTTGGTTAGAAGCAGAAAAGCCTTGGTTCTTTTTTGCTGAACGTTTAGGTGAACTTTCTGCTCCTCTAGTTGGAGCTGATCCAACGGAAGTTGTAGCAACTGCAACTACCACAGTCAACATCCATTCTCTTATTAGCACTTTTTACAAACCAGAAGGAAATAAAACTAAAATTCTTGCTGATGAACTCAATTTTCCTACAGATATCTATGCTCTTCAAAGCCAGATAAAGCTCAAAGGTTTGGAACCTGATGAGCACTTAATTTTAGTTAAAAGCGACGATGGGAGATTTCTGGCTGAGAACAAGATTGTAGAATTCATGGGTGATGATATTAATCTTGTTTTTCTCCCTTCTGTTCTTTTTAGAAGTGGACAATTACTTGACATTCCTTTTCTTACCCAAGAAGCTCACAAAAGAGGGATAACTATAGGTTTTGATTGCAGTCACTCTGTAGGAGTAGTTCCTCATTCTTTTGATGAATGGGATATAGATTTTGCTGTTTGGTGCAGCTATAAACATCTAAATTCTGGTCCAGGATCTTCTGCGTTTCTGTATATTAACAAAAGACATTTCAATTTAGAACCTGCACTTACTGGATGGTTTGGATATGTTAAAAGTAAACAATTTGACATGAATCTAGATTTTGAACATGCTAAAACTGCTGGAGGGTGGCAAATATCTTCTCCAGGAATTTTAGGTTCAGCACCAATGGAAGGTGCCTTAGAAGTAACTTTAGAAGCTGGAATAGAAAATATCAGGGAAAAATCCTTGAAGATGACGTCTTATTTAATCTATCTAGTAGAAACACTTCTTGCTGATGAACCTTACAATTTCACTATAGGTACTCCTAAAGAAGAACATCGTAGAGGGGGACATGTTGCCTTAGAACACAGTCAAGCTTATACAATTCATGAAGAACTAATGAAAAAATCTGTTGTCCATGATTTTCGACCACCAAATGTTATAAGATTAACCCCTACAGCTCTTTACAACTCTTTTTTGGAAATATGGGAAGTAATATCTTATCTTAAAGAGATTATGAATGAAATTAGAATATGATAAATCCTCAGCATAGAAAATATATGTTTTAATATATTATTTTCCTCCTGACTACATACTTATCATTTTTCGAATGTTTAACTTTTCTTCTAGAACTCTTGAATACTAAAAGAATTACAAAAGCAAAGATAAAAGTGGAAAATTGCCAAGAAGAATCTATAGGGCACTCGCATAGCGTGTGTACAATACCTTCCACGTACCAAATGCTTTCTATCATAGTACAAAGAAGGAAAAAGTTCTTAAATTGTTCATTCCTATTTATATCTTCGTTATATGTTATTGAAAAACGGCATCTTATACAATTTTCACAAACGAACCCATCACCCACAGCACAACTGGATAAAGATATTAATTCTACCTCTAGAATCTTTTCTTCAATATATGTTAAATCATTACTTACTCGTTTTCCAAATTGATTAGCTCCATTCCAAGATGAAACATTCGTTAACCATGGAGAAGTAGTTGAACCATCTAACTTGCTACAAACATAACTTGTTTCATTACTGGTATAATTTGTATAACTTGTGAAGATTGACAGGTAAGTAATAACGTTATGACTTAAGGAATTCCATATAGCTATTTCAGCAATATCAAAAACATGGAAGGAAGCATTATCCAAATACCAGAAAGTCTTATTGTTGGATAAAGTATCAGAAATGAGTGTAGTGATAATATTCTTAGCTTCGCTAATCTCAGTTACTAAAATAAAACAAAGTTCTCCAGGAAGATATGAAGAATTAATGGAATATAAAGAAATTTCCTCAAGGTTTTCTATTGATTCTACTGCATTTTTGAGATCACCTTGTAATAGCTGAATTAAATCAGAATTCACTTCCCAATTATCTGATGTGTCATTAAATCTTAGAACCTGAGCTGTGATATTCCCCCGTGTCTCATTATTTAGACTCAAATCCAGAAGATTATACAAGGGGTAATTTTGATTACTAGGATTGACTCTTTCATCACTAGTATAATAACTGTATAATATTGGTACCAGAATTGCTACAAGTAGTAATATAGATATTAGAACCATTATTATTTTCTTGTTTTTATAGAACAACAAATATTTTTCACCCAACTAGATAAAGACCTTGAGCTAAATTATAATGTTATAAATTCTTTCAACTATCTTTTGATTAAACCTATTGTTTTGCAGTAATAAACATTATGCTTTTTTCTCCCAGTCGTTAACTCCACCTACATAGGTGATAGTTAAATAAGAGAGGTTATCATGGGTATGTGAACAAACATAAACCCAAATAGTAACCGATACTCTTTCTCCCTTAGAGGATACCTAAGTCCTCTCTGACTAGTTTTGGGTCATGCTTCGTCCTATTAAATTGTAAACATTTATTTAGCCATGCATTTCTTTAAAGTGTAAGGATTATAATGATAGCTATAGAAATGGAGGGTTTAACTAAAGATTTCGGTGCCCTTCGCGCTGTTAATGATTTAGATTTAGTAATAGAAGAGTCAGCTATTTTTAGTTTACTCGGACCCAACGGGGCTGGAAAAACAACTACAGTAAGAATGCTCACTGGTTTATTACGACCAACAATAGGTGGAGCAAAAGTATTAGGTTTAGACATAGCTGAAAATCTACAAGAAATCAGAAGTCGAGTAGGTCATCTCACTGAAACACCAGCACTTTATGAGCGTTTAACTGTTAGACAGAACCTAGACTTTTTTGCTAAACTTTACAAAGTTCCAAAAACTGAAATCAAATCAAGAACAGAAGAAATTGTTGATCTTTTTGAGTTACCTGAAAAGTTAGACGAACCTGCAGGATCATTATCAAAGGGTATGAAGCAAAAAATTGCTATAGCACGTGCAATGTTTCATAAACCTGAGTTAATTTTTCTAGATGAACCTACTGCTTCTTTGTCTCCTGAATCAGCAAAAGTAGTAAGAGAACAGATTATTAAACTAGCTAAGAAAGAGAAGAGAACCTTTTTCATTTGTACTCATAATTTGTTTGAAGCAGAGAGACTTTCTACGAGGGTGGGTATAATAAATCATGGAATGCTTATTGCGCAAGAATCTCCAGCAGAACTACGAGAAATGCGAAAAGACGAAACAGTAACTATTATTAGATTAGCAACTTGGGAAAGCAGAATAAAAGACTTTTTTGAAGACATGAATATTGAGATTTTTGAGCAAAATCAAGACAAAAAATATGTTTCAGTTTTCATCAAAGATATCGAAAAGCAAACCCCTAGCATTATTAATTCATTAACTAAGAACAACTTTCAATTAGTTGAAGTAAAGCACGAATTTCCATCTTTGGAAAGAATATATTTAGAACTGATCGAATTGGAAGGGGTTCCTCGTGGTGAAAATAATATGGAGGAGAGCTAAATGGATTGGGGAAGAGTAAAAACTCTAGCGAGAAAAGATCTTCGCGAGATGTTCAAATCAAAATACATTTTATCAGCAGTTATTGGTATGCCAATTCTGTTTG
>BPTO01000234.1 GCA_023705985.1 Candidatus Heimdallarchaeota archaeon
CCACCGAGATCTACACTATTTCCCTACACGACGCTCTTCCGATCTACTAACAATAATATTACTCTTTGAAAGCAAAAGTAGTAGTTCATAGGAATCCCAGGAATCAATCACATCAAAAACCATATTTTCTAATTCACGGAAGCTCTTAGTGTAATGGTATATCCCAGAAATAGTAGAAAATAGCTTTCTTTGATAGTTTTTTGGTAGATAAAATGATCTAAAACCTTCAGAAGAGTAAAGTAAAGGATCCAATCCTGAGAAAATAAATTCAACTAATTCAATTTTCTGAAGAGAGGAGAGTTTTGAAAAAACTTCTGCTTTTATTAAATATTTCATTCTAGAAAGCAAAGTTAAAAGAACAAAACTATATACTATAGCTGTTTTAACTCTCTGTCGTAACTTATAAGGTGGTTTTTCATTTCCATAAATGATTAAGAATTGGTTTTTGTTTAGAATATGAAGCCATCCACATTCAAATCTTGGAGTTTCAAAGATATCCTCATTAATTCTTAATTCATCATAAGTATCAATAGTTGTTTCAATGATAGTAAAAATGTCTGAAAACTCAAGTGATGGTTTATTATGAGTGAAAACTGAATCCATAATAGGAATTTTATACTTACGAGTCAGAGAATGGAAAGAATTTCGAATACAACGAATTTGTTTTTTAAAATCAAGTTGAATTTGTTTAGGTTTAAGTGACATAGTTAATTTCAACTCAGAAATTAGACAGGGGTAGAGTCGTGAGGATAAAAAACAGTTAGGATACTTATGCTGAAGATCTTTAATTTTCCACTTTTTAATTCTGGTTGTGAAAGGGAGCAAAGGTCGAAGAGGATGGTTATCATAAACAGGTATTCTAATATTTCTAATGTAAAAGTATGAATCATTACCATGAGGACAAAGATAAGGACCTAAACCCCTAATGTAAGGTAGAGAGATATCAGTTGCTTTATCTTTAAAATCAAAAAAAAGTTGTTGAGCATTTCCAGTATTAGATTTAAGAAAATCAAAAGAGACTCGAATATTAGAATCCCATAAAATTTCAGTAAGAGGAAGAAATCTGTAAGTATGGATTAGAATATCCTCCAAAATTATCACCTAACATGAAAGATTAGAATACAAGATAGATAAATATTATGACATTTAAAGATTTTCAGTAAAAGTAATGACTAGCTTGAATATTTTAATTTAAAACATAAACATAAACAGGTTGAATTAATAGGTTGATGAGTAGAAAAATGCATATCTTTTTAAAGGATTTTCAAATCGAAGATATGCAACAAAAGAGAAAATAAGAACGCTCCTAATTAAGAATGACGAGAGAAATTGGCTCGGGTTGCATATTGTATCTCACTTACTAGAGAATTGAAATACCGCTCCTATCTACGGTTTTAAACAGTCTGCTAACACTTGTTGCATATTGTATCTCACTTACTAGAGAATTGAAATTTATACACATAATCAATAATATTAGAATTACAAGCATTACAAGTTGCATATTGTATCTCACTTACTAGAGAATTGAAATTCTTGGTAGTTTGACATTGTTTTATCACTTTCCATAATAGGTTGCATATTGTATCTCACTTACTAGAGAATTGAAATAGACTATCTATTACTTTACCTAAAAATCCTAAACCAGCGTTGCATATTGTATCTCACTTACTAGAGAATTGAAATATCAAAAGACAATATTTCTTCCAAAGTGAAATGATTAACAGTTGCATATTGTATCTCACTTACTAGAGAATTGAAATCTCTGCATCGTAGATAAATGCAATTACATTAATTGATAGTTGCATATTGTATCTCACTTACTAGAGAATTGAAATTCGAAGTGTTAAGAATTAATGACAAAGAAGTGCAAAGTGTTGCATATTGTATCTCACTTACTAGAGAATTGAAATCATCTGTTTGTGAATCTAATCAAATCTGTATATTTGTGTGGAATTTGTTTAAACAGAAACTAATAAATGTAGATAATGTAATTGTATCTAGGAACATCCGCGTCTGTTTCTGGATGTTAAGGGAACTTTTAAATTCCCTTTTCCCTTCACTTAACTGTCGTAAGCTCCTGTTTAAATCTTGATATAGAATTAAATTGGTCTCTTTTTATTTCAGTATAGTAAAAACCAATCTTATTTTTACCATTTTAGTACATTTAGCTAAAGCTTTTATTTTGATTTTTAGTGATATTGATAAGTGTAGATTGATGATTGATAAACAAGTAGAACAAACTTTTCCAGAGTGTTCAAGTGTAATTGAGAACATAAATCTAATAGGTGGAGAGCTTAAGTTAAAGTTTTTAGTTCTTCAAGACACGATTTTTCCAGCATTTACAGGTTCTATTGTTCGAGCATCTTTTCTTCATTTTTTATCTGAAAAAGATCCTCTTTTAGCTGACATTCTCCATAAGGATACTGAAATTCGTCCTTATGCTATTTCACAAATAAACGCAGTAAAAACTGATAAAAGACGTACAAATCGTAATGAAATAATACTTCGATCGGGGGAATATTTCTCTTTTTCTCTACGTTTCTTAGATTCAGAATTTCTTGACAAAACGGTGAAAATATTCGTTAACGAACCAAAACCTTCTTTCTATCTGTTGAACCAGGATTTCCCTGTAATTTCATTTGAATATAAAAAACCCTCTTATGACATAAGTCAACAGGGTTTTATGGTTAAAATCTTTTTTAACACTCCTACATATTTCTCATCACTTAGAACATCTCATCCGATGCTTTTTCCTGAACCAAAATATCTCTTCATGACCATTGCAAAAAATTGGAATAAATTCAACAGCAAATATGGTCAGATTCCCTTGGATATTCTAAAGAAATGGATAGAAGAGAATATCGTCATTAATGATTACAAACTGCAAACTAAAAGAGTATATATTGGAAAAAGGAATCCTATTCTTGGTTTTAAAGGGTGGGTGGTATATAGATTTTTGAAGCAAGATAATATTTTTGGTTGGATTGGGATATTATGTGAATACGCTAAACTTTGCAATGTTGGTGGTAATAGAACTGCTGGGATGGGTGAAATAGGATTAAAATGGATCAAAGAGAAAAAAGACGAACTTAGAAGAGAAAAAAAAGAGTGAGTACTAAAATAAGTGAAATAACGTCAAGTAGAATTTAGAATGATGAGCGATATAGGATGGTTAAAAGTGAGAAAAAAGAGAAAAATAATCAAATAACGAGATTATCAACAGAATTTTCAACCTTATTTGATGATGATAGCGATGAGGATTTTTCATTTTTACCTGTAGTTTCTTCATATTCAGTTCTTCCTATTGATTCTGATTGTTTTGTAAGTTACATAATTATTAAAGAAAACCAAGAAGTGATGATACGTTGTTTACTTGATGGATTGTTGTATCTCACTTTTGGAGAGAAAAGATGCTTGAAATGCGGGATGCTAAATCTTCTAAAGGATGACAGATACTGTAAATACTGTGATGATGATGAAGACAAAGCTTATCTTAAATGCTTATTTCATTCACCTTTGAAAGTCTATGGTAGTAAATGCTTTGCAGATCATCCCCTATGCAGTTATACTGACAATATCTACAGATGTTTTGATAGATATTATTTGTATATTGGCAGAATAGGGGAACAAATAAAAACTGGAATTAGTAGATATAGAAGTAGTTCACTGAAATTCAAGAGATTGATAGAACAGGGATTAAATGAAGCATGGATAATCTATCCTTTTGAATCGCTCTCTGATGTAACGAGTTTTGAAAGACTGCTTATAGATGAATATGGTTTAGAAGAAAGGATAACTTTTGCTGAAAAAGTAGAAAATCTAATATATCCTTCAACAATTTCTTTAGAGAGCTTTTTTACTGAAAATCAATATAAAGAGCTTTTTCCAGATAAAAAAATAATTAAGAAAGAATATTATAGGGAGGGTTTTTTTAATAATTATTTGTCATCAAGTTTTGAAATAGTTCTGAAGCAAGAAACTGATGAAATTCAAGGAAATGTTGTTTTTTCTCAAGGAAATATAGGCGTTGTTAAACAAAAATATCAACTTACTTTTTTCGACATCAGTAAACTTATTGGAAAAACTGTTAAAACAGAGGGAGACTTGTGGTAATAGTAGTTTTAAATAAACATGGAACAAAAATAGGTAAAAGTTATGAGTTATTCAAATTTGGTATTCCAGGAAAGAGCTATTATACAGATGAGCTGATACCAGCTGAGCAGATAGAGGAGATAATAGTTGAATGTAATTCTTCTTTAACTAGCGGAGCAATAAACTTAGCTTCTAAATATGCAATACCAATTCTTTTTGTCAAAGGTAAAGATATAGTATCATGTATTCATCCATTGACTGGGCATGGGACAGTAAGAATTAGAAGAGAACAGATATTAGCATACTATGACGAAAGAGGTGTAATATTTTCTACTTGAATAATTGAAGCTGCAAGCAATAATAAAGTAAGATTATTGAAACAAATGAAAAGAACAAGGGATATAGAAGAAAACATAGAAAGAGAAATAACAGAAGAGATAGAGAGTATAGAGAGGATTATCAGAGAACTAAGAAAAAGTGTTGGGCTTATTGAACAACATAGGAATTATCTCTTCGCAAAAGAAGCAGAGATAACAAAAAAATACTATATTTGTATAGGAAAGCTTCTAAATCCAACAATACTTTTCGAAGGGAGAACAAGACGACCACCAAAAGACGCTGTTAATGCAATGTTAAGTTATGGATATGCTATTTTAACCGCTCAAATGTTGAAAGCAACGATAATTGCAGGATTAGAACCGCATGCAGGATTCTTGCATACAGATAGAGCAGGGAAAGTGTCATTTGTTCTAGATATTATAGAGATATTCAGACAACCTGTAGTAGATAGGCTTGTTTTCAACCTTTTGAGTAAGAAAAAAATAAAAGAAGATGACTTCAACAAAAGTAGAAAAGATTGTTTAATGAAGGAAGATACAAAGAAAAAGTATCTAGATGAACTTTTTCAAAGATTCAG
>BPTO01000235.1 GCA_023705985.1 Candidatus Heimdallarchaeota archaeon
CTATCTTGCTTTAACTACTTTTATGAACGACATGCAGAAAAGACGTTTAATCAAAGCTTGTATAGATAATGAAATAGATACAAGAGAATTAGATCCGTCTTTGAAGTATGATGAAAACCAAGAGATTCTATCAAATCTGATTGAGCAAATTAAATTCAAAAACTATGATGAACATGAATTATTCATGGCTGGACAACTAAAATGGAATAAGCTTCAAAACAAATTTCAGAAAGAAGTATCAATGAAAGATAAAATAGAAGATTGGCAGAAAACTGAAAAGAAGCTTGTTAAAGAAAGAGACATAGAATTGGGTAGGAAACAGAAAGATATACAGCTTTGGAAAAGAGATCCTTTAGATTCTAAAATAGACATAGAAATGATAGATGATGAATGGGATAAATACAAGAAGAAAGAGAAACAAACGGAGTAGAAGAAATTGACTAAAAAGAAAAAGATAACAAAAACAATTACAATAAAAGCAAAACCGCAAGGTTACTGGGTAAATGAAGAAAATGTAAGAAAAGGCGAAAGAGTGATTACATCTAAAATTGATAAAAAAACTAACACCACTAAGAAACTTGTCAAACGCAATCGTTCTAGGTACGACAAAACCTTTACCGGTTATGAACAAACCTATGCTGCATTGAAAAAGCAATTTCAACAAAGAAGTGTAAAAGCTCAACAAACAGATCTTGCTTTAAGAGCTAAAGACACTCGCACAGCTCCCGTTTTAACAGCTAAAGAGTTCTTTAATTTCACTCGTAGAGATGTAGAAGGAATAGACACTCCTGAATCTAAAAAACTTGAATTTAAAGAAGTTTGGGTTAATTCTAAAAGAATCGGAAAAGAAGATTATCTCAATCTTAATGATTATGTCGAAATTGATGTTACCAAATGGTTAGTTTCAAACAAATTTCTAGATACAACAACTCTTAGAGGCAAAGTAACAAGAATCACTGATAAAGCAATACAACTCGATGGTGAACTCTGGATTCCTAATAGTCAAATAGTTGGTTTTCCTAAAGTCACTACAACAAAATTATCTCCAAATTACAAGATAGATACTAAAAGAAAAGAACAAATGAAAAAAGTTGATCAACTAGTAGAAGAAGCTGGAAACAAAGAAGTGAAACGGTATCAAATAGAACAAGAGAAAAAGCTCAGCCCTATTCAATTAAAAGAAAAAATCGACAATTTAGAAAAGAGACAGAAAATGGCTAATATAAGATTAAAAAAAGAAAAATGGGAAAAACAAAGAATTGAAACAAAAGCAGGAATTAAAGAAAGATCTGAGAAACTAGAACGATTAAACAAACTCTACAAAGAAAAGAAGAAACCTATTAAACCTAGAGCAAAATCTAAAACCACTATTAAACCCAAACAAGAAAAACCCATGAAGAAAGTTGATAGATCCAAAAACCTTCTTGGAACGTTTGAAAAACTTAATTCAAAAGGAACTATTTACGTTGAAGATAATCAAGTAAAAATGGATTTTAAAGGGCAAACAGTTATTATTCGAGGTGCTTCCCTTGGTGATAAACCTACAGCTTTCTTTGATTCATTTGGTTCGCCACTAATTATTGATGGTAAAAAAGCAGATGGTATAAAAATTGATAAAGAACTAGCTAAAAAGATAAGTCAAGAATCTTCAAATTTAAAAGAAAAGCGAACAAAAGCTGAATATGCTGAACTATATGACAGAATGAAAAAAAATCCTTTACCAAAAAAGAACAAACATCCTGATGATAATAAAGTACAAGAGATTTTATCTAAACAGAACACAAGATATTTTTCTGGTCCTGAAATGGATGGGGTGAATCTATCTATTTCCTCGCAAAATGCTAGACTACGACAAGAAGCACAAAAATACTGTAACCATAACTTTGATGTCAAATATTCACATGACTACACAGCAGACGCTAGAAAAAAGTTAGTAAGGGAAGTTAAATGTGATAAATGCGATTTTGAAAAACGACAGCACGTAGCAGACGATTTAGATGAAAGAGCATTTTGGAGATAAACAAAAACTACTCAAAACCTCTCTCTAAGCTACTTTTTCTTGAATACTATACTGTTCATCAATAGCAGTAATCTTCTTAGCGTTAGAGTATACACACACTATTTTCTCAAAAAAGGCTGAAGACAGTGTTATTCACAAAATGAACCGTTTTAAGCGATTCTAAAAAAAGTGGAAAAGGGAAAAAATTATTGGGAAATTTCTTCCTTTTCCTCAAAGATTTTAATTTTTTCTAGAGCTTTAGTAAATCTCGTTTCTTGATCTTCCCATTTCTTAACGAATTTTCTAATTATCTCTGTTACATTCTCAGAAAAGAATATTATCTCTTCTCTTTCTGCACCTGCAATAAAACAATTAAAATCTCCATGAAGGTAACCTCCTTCATAGTCTAAAGCTTTTTCTGGTCCAACACCATCTTTACAAACAAAAAGGAAGTTATATCCTCCCAATTTGCTTGAATGATATTGTATTTCTAACCAATAATCACCTAAAGTGATTATATCGCCTTCCTCCCCCAACTCAGCAATCTCACTTGCTAGTTTTCTAACCGCTTTTGTGAGATTCTCTGATACTCTCTGAACTCCTTCAGAAGCGTTTCTCAAAGCTCTTAACTGAGCAAATTCAAATTTTTTTTCAGTTTGTTTATTGTCCATTTTTCATACCTCTTATTGTTGTTGTGTAAGATACAATAACAAACAACATATATAAATATTTTGTTAGTGTATTCATAACGAATACAATAACTCTTCTAAAAAAGTAAAAAAAATTAGGTTGAGAAAGGTTCAGGATCGTTTGGGAAGTTTATATTATCTAATTCCTCCAAACATTTCTTGCAAATCTTTTCCTTCTGTGGAAGTAGCTCATCCAGTTCTCCTGTGGAAAACTTCTTACCACAATATTCGCATTTTGTTTTCTTTTTATTTTTCATATTCTTCACCTTAAAAAAAAGAAAAAAAAATTAGATAAAAACAGCTATAAATTTTTTGAAGTATCTATAATCTTTCATCATGTCGTATTCTAAACAAGATACGACAGTTTCTTTTTGCTTTGGTCTTAGAATAGTATCAATTGTTGAAATGAAATCAGTTTTCCTTGCTTTTGAACTGACTTCTTCAACAGCTCCTTTTAGGAGCTTCCAGGAAGCGTTGTAGTTTCCTGAACCAAACACTTGATTCCCACTTGAGACTTCTATCTCAATAGGATTCAATAATAGTTCATAGGATTCATCAAAAACTGCTTCTTTCACTGTCTTGAAGGTTTTTTCATCTAATTTTTGTTCGATTTTATCTAACTTTTTTGAAAGACTTGGATTTATGGTTCTGATCCGTTCTTCTTTTTGTTTTTGTTTTTGTATTTCATTCATTTTTTTCATCTCTTATTCTCTTATAATTATAGTTCTTCTTGATCACAAATTCTTTTTGCTTTAAGGATTGCTGCTTTAATTTCTTCATCAGTAGCTACATTAGACCAATATTTTAATTCACTTTCTTTTTGAAAGCTTAAATTATTGACATTGTTAAACATCTGATTGATCTCCTCTTCATCGTCTTTATCAGATCGTAGTCTTTCCCAGTCTTCATCTACTAGTGCTTCATCTCTCAAAGAATCAATTCTTTCAGCTAATTTCTCAATAAGCTCTTCTTTAGTCATTTCTTCTTCAATTTTTGCTTTAGCGTTTCTGTACTGCCCTCTTGCTGTTGATTCAGTTATTTCAAGAACTTGAGCTATTTCGCCATAACTTAAATTTTGTTCTGTTTTCATAGTATATACTAGATATTCTTGTTCACCAAGTTTGATGATTCTAGGAACTTCAGGCATGTAAAAAAACTCGAAGGGAAGGTTAGCTTCCCAATAATCGGTTAGATATTGCCTTATCTCGTTTTCATCTTCTTCTCCTGAACATTCAATTCTTACATCGTGATACTGTTCATCAGTATTTGTGTAATCAGGTATATCATGTATAACTATGTTGATCTCTTCATTGTCAAAATCGGATGATTCTCTGTGTTCTAAATAGATATCCGCTTCTGTGATCTCTTTCTTTTTAGTATTTCTTATCCACGCTCTAAACTTTGTTTTCTGTTTGAGCGCTTCTCTCTCTGTTTCGGTTTGATATTTTCCATTTTTCATTTTTCTAAACTCCGTTTGTTTTTTATCTCTTTGGTAGTTTTACATCCATTATAAATCTATAATTTATGTCTCCATTTTTGTAAGTATGATATTTGTCAGGAACTATGTTTAATCCTTCCAAAAGCATTTTCATAAACTCTTGAAACTGTTTTCCATGTATAGAATCATTACAGAAATGATGTGCTACTTCATGTATGTATGTTTCTACTATTTCTGTTTCAGTGTTGAATTGTCTTAAGAAAATCTTAATTTTCTTATCTGTTCCTGAATATGATCCATACCAACCATATCTTCTGTATTTTGGTTTTCTAGTACTGCAAACTAATCTAACAGAATCAAAAGTAGCAACTTCTCTTTTTCTTCCTAATTCTAATGCTAATTGTTTTGCTTTGTTATCCACTTTGTCTTTCCATTTCAATAATATCGTTGGAGTTAAATTTCCATCGAATTTTGTTTCAATACATGATAAACAATAGGTATTGTGCAACTTATGTTTTGGTTTTCTTATTTCTCTCTCGTTTACACATTCAACAAAATGACATGGGAACTCTAATCTTCTTCTTAAATCATCTACTGATACTTTGTTTATTTTTCTTGGTTTTTTATAATCTATCTGTTCGATCTTATTAAGAAATCTCCACAGTTGTTCATAGTTATGTTTCAAAGCCATTTTTCTTGTATAGTTAATAAGAAAATCAAGAGAGACATTAGATAACCAAACTTGATTAAACGTGTCTTTCGTAACATCATACTCTATCATTAAATTTTTTATTTCTTCCTTTCTCCCTTTTCGCAAATGTCTTTCTAGAGATCGGAAGAGCGTCGTGTAGGGAAAGAGTGTAGATCTCGGTGGT
>BPTO01000236.1 GCA_023705985.1 Candidatus Heimdallarchaeota archaeon
ATGAAGCTTGAGCAAATTCTGTTATACCTATTCGAAATATTCCTCTACCTCTATTTTCAATCCAAACTGTGATGTTTTGATATGTCAAAGATTCAGGAAAGCTAAACATGATTTTCATTGTTTCCAAACCAATCGTTTATAGTGTGTTTATTAATTTTTTTGTTTTTATCTTTTTCCTAAATATCATTTATTAAAGATTAATGTTAGATAATCAGGGAGTTCTGAAAAACTATCTATAAAAAAATCAGGCTTAGCACTTTCTAGAAGGAGTTTTGTGATTTCTGGAAACTCGCTCAAAACAGCTACAGTTTTTACGCCAGCGTTTTTACCTGCCAGAATATCAGTAATCAAATCACCTACCATAACAGTATTTTCAGCATTAACTCTTAACTTCTTCATAGCTGAAACTAGTTGATCTGGGAAAGGTTTTGTAAATTGTACATCATTTCGTGACAAGACAAACTCAAATTGATTATATATTTCAGGATACTTTCGTTTTAAACGTTTAGTAGTATAATTAGAAGCTGTAGTAACTAAAGCTAGTCGTAAACCCTTTTTTTTCAGAAACAATAGTGTTTCTTCAACACCATCTAAAGGAACAATTTCAAATTTTTTGCGAGTGATTACCATCCAAAGCAAATTAACATACACTCTATATTTCTGCAATTTTGTTAATCCCCCAATTTCACAGACTTTTTGTATTCCACGAAACATGATTTTTTTGTTTCTTCCTCCATGTCCCATAAGTAAAGATGAGGCTTTTTCAATTATAGCTTCCCGATTAAAATCAGGTTTAATTCTTGAAATTAAAGTTTCAAAAGGTTTGATCCACCTAGCATATAGACTAATTATTACACCATCCATATCGCAAAGAATACCATGTTTCGTCCAGTCAGTCTGGTCATTCATAGGGTTCTCAACTCTAAAGAAAAAAAGAGGATTAAATAGATAGTGGTTCAAAACTACCTGAATCTTTTTCTTAGAAGGTACATGTCTTCCACTAAAGCAAAGGTTAGCATAACAGTTTCCTCTTTTGGATATTTTGCAAAGTATTCAAGAATTAAACCTATTGTGACACCTTTGGTTGTTTTTACAAAATTGATGATGTTTTGACTATATTGACCAAGTTTAGTAAAGTCTTTTTCTGTTTTCATTGGATTGAGACTTAATGGGTATAACGTCCAGATGAAGAGATCTTCTGCTATCTTATCATCAATTTGTCCTTTTTTATCGTTTATCGCATCTAAGTTTCCATCCCAGATGTCAGTTAGATGTTTGAATCGTTTCTCAAACCACTCGATAAAAATAGCCAAACCTTGCATTATATCTTTTGATATTTCACCAGTAGTGAATAAATAAGTAGCATAATGCTCACTCGCTGCACAAGAGACAACAAAATCACCATAATCAAGTTTTCTCACACCTTTTGCAGTTCCTCCACTAATCTCTATACCCATACCTGAAACAGCTTGAAGGAGACCAGTTACAAGAGATGAATCTACACTGGTTTCTCCACTAATATCATACTCAAATACTGGAACACCGGCTTCAGAATAAACAATGATTAGTTTTTTCATTGAGATAACACTAGAAAGTGTTTTTGAAACTTTGTCAAGGTATTGTTTCTTCTTTGAGTGTTCTTTCTGCCTTTTTGGTCTTATAACTGCTAAATAGACTGTAAACGATACAAATACGATTGCAATCACTGCAAGACCTGCAATCATATACGGAGTAAATTCTGTGAATAACCACTTAATTAGTTTTCCAAAAGCTGGAGATGATGTAGTGGAAGACTCAGCAGAGGTGGTAGTAGTTGAAGTGATATCAGGATTATCAGGCTGGAATTCAACATAATATTCAACCCTCGATACACCCTTGTTAATTAAGAAGTCTGTGGATTGCCAAACTAGTGTTCCACCAGAACCAGTGAAGGTCATTGTTTGATTTCCTTCCCATACCAACTCATCACCATTATAAAATATAACAAAAATAATCATCTCACCCTCTGAAGGTTCTGGAACAAGTTTTCCTTCACCACTCATACTTGTTATCATTTCAGTTGTTAAATTCTGCATTGTAACTTCAAATTGTATTTCCTCTAATTCACGAACATCTCCTTCTACTGTAATTTGAATCTCATATTCCAGTTTTGGATAGATGTGAAGATATACGTTCCATACTTGTGATTCACAGCCCGCTTTTGAGAAGGTAATTTGTACATGATAAGTTTTACCCGCTCCTAAAGCATCAAGAGGATCAATTGTAACAGAATACCGATCAACATATAGGTCATCAATAGTTACAGTGAGTTCGCTTGTACCATTGACTATTAAAACACCAAGAGTGGCACCGCTAATACTATTTAATAATTCGTCAAGATAGAAAATCTCGAAGGTTCCCGCTTCATCAGCATAAATAGTTATATCGACATCAGAGCTGATTCCTATTAAAGTAGGATGAATAATGACATGTAAGTATACTATACAAGTATGATTAGCATAACCAGCCTTAAAGAAAGTAAGTTCAATTTGATAAACATTACCAACAGTTGAAGCACTTTTAGGAGTTAAAATAACATTATACCAGTCAAAGAGTTGAGAACTAGGAAGAGAAGGTGTTATCTCATCAGTTCCGTTGATTAACAGAATATCTATGGATGCACCGCTAATGTTGTTCAATGCTTCATCGAGATAAAAAATCTCGAAGGTTCCCTCTCCATCGAAGTAAATGGTTATATCAGAATCAGAATTGGCACCAATAGAGGTAGGATGAATAATAACATGTAAGTATACTATACAAGTATGATTAGCATAACCAGCTTTAAAGAAAGTAAGTCGAATTTCATAAACATATCCAGCAGTTAAAGCAGTTTTAGTGGTAAATTTCACATGATAACTGTCAAAAAGTTGAGAAACAGGAAGAGAAGTTATCTCTTCAGTACCATTAACTAGAAAAACCTCTATGGATGCATTGGTAATGAAAGTTAATGCTTCATCGAGATAGAAAATCTCGAAGGTTCCCTCTCCATCGAAGTAAATGGTTATATTAGAATCAGAATTGGCACCAATAGAGGTAGGATGAATAATAACGTGTAAGTATACTGTACAAGTGTGATTAGCATAACCAGCTTTAAAGAAAGTAAGTTCAATTCGATAAACATTACCAGCTGTTGAAGCACTTTTAGGAGTGAAAATAACATAATAACGGTCAAAAGGTTGAGAACCAGGAAGAGAAGGTGTTATCTCATCGGTTCCGTTGATTAACTGAATATATATGGATGCACCGCTAATACTATTTAATAAATCATCAAGATACTGAATCTCGAAGGTTCCCGCTTCATCGAAGTAAATGGTTATGTTGACATCGGAGCTGATTACTATCGAAGTAGGTTGAATATTAACACGAATTTCTATAGAGATTGTTTGGTTTTTGTAACCATACTTACTCAAGGTAATCTCGAAAACAAACCAATACGTAACATTTTGTGCAATGGGATCAAAAATAATTTCATAGATATATGGAAAACCTACTACTGTTCCAGATTGAATATCAAAGTATAAATTGACATTTAGAGAACTATTGTCTCCCACCAATATACATTCAATATTTGCATTTTCAATATATACAAAGTCTTCCAAATCAGTAAAATTTAGTCTAACTG
The DNA here is from genome assembly GCA_023705985.1 of Candidatus Heimdallarchaeota archaeon. GTDB lineage: Archaea > Asgardarchaeota > Heimdallarchaeia > Heimdallarchaeales > Heimdallarchaeaceae > 18H4-34. Next base: position 3,662 of record BPTO01000236.1, read on the forward strand.
TCACTATATCAGCAGCATAAGTGTCAGTAATATTGCTTGGAAGATTGGTAATATCAATAGATGTTTCCCTTTCAACAATGGTAATGTAAACTGTATATTCTTGGGGTAAATAACCGGGTTCTACAACCTGTATAACTAGCTCATATCTTCCTAATGTTTGGATATTTATAATTGTAATGATAGTTATGTTACCATCGAAAGTAACAGAAGGAGTAGCTATAGAGGTCAGGTTACCAGAAAAATTGACTTCAGGAGAAGTGATATTAACTGAACTAATATCATCCCAATAAATAATTTGATAGGATTCTTCAGAATCATAATAGATTGTACTATCGCTATCTCCGATAAACTCCCCGTCGGTGTAAATAAATTGGAGTTGGATAAAAATTGATACAGTTGATGAAAAATAACCGTCTTTTGATAGAGTTATGGTTATGTTCAACCATTCTACAGTATAATCGTTATTGATGAAAGTAATATTATATTCCCCGTTACCAATCGAAATAATTTCAAGGAAAATAGGATCGCTTGAATTGATTAGAAACAGAGAAATTTCTCCTGTATCGATAAATTCACCATGAGTAGAATCATTAAATCTCACAACGACGGTTGTGTTATACCCAATAAAGGAGTTCTCAGGAGTTTCGTCAGTCATTTCTTCCAGAGATGTAGAAATGGTGTTTACGTGAATTGTTCCTAGAACATGTTCTTCTATCGCTTGATAATTAGATAGTGTAATGTTAATTTTAACTTCAATTCCAATGATCGAAGGATCAGTTAGAGTTACATTAACATAATATGTATCAGAAATACTATAGATATCCAGTACTACTCCAGAGGATATATTGGAATATGCAGCAAAATTTGTAGTGGTCAAATTAGTAGTGTGATCTGTATCTGTATACTTGAAAGAGAAGGAGGTTTTTCTATGATCCACATAAATATTGAGATCAGATGTTAGAGGAACAATCGAAGTTAAGGGGGCAGTTATTGTTAAATCGTAAGTTACAGTTGCGTTAATTTGAGTATAATCAGCTTGATAGTTTAGAACATATATTGAAATGGAAATATTATAGTTACCTATAGCTAAATCTTTTGTCGAAGTATCTACATCTAACAACCACGGTTCTAATGCATCTTGTGTAAAAGTATAATCAGTGACTACAGTTAAATTAAAATTGTCAGTTTGATTATATAAAGCATGTCCCAAAACTTGTCTGAGTAGACTAGAGCTTCTCTGAGGGAAAA
>BPTO01000237.1 GCA_023705985.1 Candidatus Heimdallarchaeota archaeon
CACTAACAATTCTAATTACGCTTGATCTTTTTGAAGCTCTTTCTTGAGATTCCATTATTTGAGCCATTTTTCGACTTAAAATTACTATAATACTCAAATTGAAGACAACATTCACAAGTGAGAATAACAGACTAATCAAGGTTAAAAGAATACTTCTAGAGCCAATTGCTGTTCCAATAGGTAAAACTAAAGTCATAGCTATCAATGGTAAATCCATACTTCGGACAAATGTTATAAGACCGATTTTTTCAATCTCTTTTTTACTGAATGGCAGTGTCTGTATCCATCGATAAGGTCCTCCTGACACCAATCCCCAGGAGAACATAACTGAAAAAACAATCAAGACTGTTAATTGTAGACCAAGAAAAAGACTCTGAGATAGTCCGCTAATCAGTATTACCCACTCACTATCTATACCGTATTCCAATGCTGTGATTAGATTTTTGTAACTAGTTATTGGAATTATAGTGAGTGCAGCTACATAAAGCACGATTAATATTTTCATTATTATAGATTGAAAATAGGCTCCACTCTTATTTTTTTTAAGGCCTTCAAGAAATTTAGCTTGATTACTTCCAGCTGCTGTCAGCTGTGAATGAAGAGAACACTCTCTATAAACTCTTTTAGATGTTTTATAGAGATTCCACGTATTCATATCAAATATCCGCTCCTACTTCACGATTATTTATTGTATTGCGTAATCTGGCAATTATTTGAGAGACTGACTCATCTTGCTCTGTAAGTCTCAGGAAAATATCTTCCAAATCTGCTCCTGCTTTGTTTGCTAGATTAGACAACTCTTCGATAGTTCCTAATGCAACTAGTTTCCCGCGGTTAATGATGCATATACGATCACATAGATCTTCTGCAATTTCTAAAATATGGGTTGAAAATATCACTGCTCCCCCTTTTTCAGTATGCAATTCAATGATTTCTTTAACTATTTTTGCGGATTTAGCATCAAGACCTGTTAGGGGTTCATCCATTATTAGAAGTTCTGGTTCGTGAATGAGCGATGCAATTATTTGTATTTTTTGTGCAGTACCTCTTGAAAGTGTAGCAATAAGCTTATCGTAATATTCTACAGCTTCTAGACTCTCGAGGTAATATTGTAATTTCTTAGTTGTTTCTTCTTCATCTAACTCCCTAATAGATGCTATAAAATCAAAAAGCTGTTTTGGTGTCATAGACTTGTAAATAAGAGGTTCTTCTGAAACATAACCTATTCGCTTTTTTACTTCTATTTCATCTCTTTCAGGATGTAAACCTCCAAACATGTTGATTTCCCCTTGGTCTGCTTCTAATAGGCCCAAAAGCATTTTGACAGTTGTTGTTTTCCCTGCACCATTTGGACCAAGTAAACCAAATACTTCACCATTTTTTATTTCAAATGATAAATTGTCTACAGCTTGTACTTCACCAAAAGATTTGGAAATGTTTTCAACTTTAATTATGATGTTATTATTCATATCCAGAAACAACTCTTTAATACTGTAAGATGATGCTATTTTTCAATCTATCAAGTGATGTTACATATCCATTTATTAAGCTATTTCTTTGATTTTCTTCATTGGATGTTTTAAAAGGGAAAAAAGAGAAGAAAACTATCTTTATTCAGGTTTAAAGTGTTTTCTTGAGTATAAGTAAATCCCTATTAGTAGAAATACTATAGCTAAAATAAATAGCAGTATAAGATCAAAGGCATTACTAGCTAGAGAATTATTATGAAGTAGAAGACTTCTAAATATCCTTATTGCTGGTGCTGCTGGTAATATATCATATAAACCAAAAGAATTCCCAAATACATTAGGGATTATAGTTGGATTAGGTATATCAAAGAACGCACCTGATATCATTGCAATGGGAGTTGCTGCGATTCCAGCTAAACCTCTACCAGCTGCTGCATTTTTTACAAGTCCTGCAATAATGAAACCTATTCCACTTGTAGCTAGTGAAAGGAAAATAGCAGGAATAAACGCATATAGAACTTGAATTGAAGCTGGGAAACCAAATATTAGTCCAGCAGCAAAAGTTAATGGAATCTGTATGAATGCAATAACCATCTGACTAGCTAAAATAGACAAAACATACATAGGTGGAGTAACTTTACTAATCCTGAGACGTCGAAGAGTTCCCTGTTCTATATCCCTAAAAGCTATATCTGTAATTGAGGCGAGATTGTTAAGTATTGCATATACAATTAAACCAGGTAAAACAAAGTCAAAGACAGTAAAACCTGTTGTTGAAAGACTACCATATACATCGATAATTACACCTTCAACTGGATCATCACCAAAATTAAAGAAATATTGTGTTATTTTTTCGATAATAGTACCAGATATAGTGAAATCTTGAAGAGTACTATCTCCGTCAACTTTGACAATTGTTTTAAAATCTAAACTGGGATATCCAGTCCAGTTTATTGTTGCTGCTGTTAGAATTGGATCATCACCAAATTTATTTTGAAATGCAGCAAGGACACCGGAGCTAAAATTCTCAGGTAATGTTACTAAAGCCTTAATATCTCTACTTTCTAACATTTGTTGAGCAACATCTAATTCGGTTAGGTTAAAAGTCTGGACTTCAAAGATTGTAACATTGCTTTCAGGATATAAAACTGTTTCAAGAATTCTGAAATACTCTTCTGAGAAAAAGGTGTCATTTACAGTTGTAGTACTATTCCAGAAAGCTATAACACCACCATCAATGCCTGTATCATAGTTTATTATTCCGATGATTTTTGAGGATGTAAGTGGATCACCCCATTGGAAGGCTAGTCCAAAAACTCCAACGAAACATAATGGGAAGAGGATTGTAAAGAAAAACGCTGTCTTATCTCTCGTAATAGAACGAAGATTTGTTTTCAGTAGAGCAAAAAAAGTTCTGATTTTTGACATTTAATCGTCTTCTCCTTCTCTTAGAGTCTTCCCTGTAAGACCTATGAATACATCTTCCAATGTGCTTCCACGAAGTTGTAAGCTTTCAATAAAATCAGTAATGCCTAGTTTGACAGCAATTTCTACGACTTCAGGAATAAGTGTAGCTCCTTTTTTTGTAAATATCTTAACAGTATTCTCAAGGAATGTAACTTTAGAAAAATCTTTTCTTAGCTTCTCTATAAATGATTCACTAGTTTTAGATTCGAGATTCTCAGCCATCAGCAATTCTATTACTTCTTCAGCTCCAAATGTGGATTTCAGTTCATCAGGAGTTCCACTTGCTATTATTTTTCCATAGTCAATAATTAAAATACGATCGCAGAGTCTATCTGCTACTTCCATTAGATGAGTGGTTAGAATGATCGTAATTCCTTCCTCTTTTGATAATCTTTCAACATTCTCCCAAAGAATATTACGGCTTTGAGGATCCATTCCTGCACTAGGTTCATCTAGGAATAAAATTTTTGGAGAATGTAACATACCTAGTACCAGATTTAATCTTCTTTTCTGACCACCACTCATTTTCCCAGCTCGTCTTTTCTTAAGTTCTGTCAGGTGAAAAAGCTCAAAGAGTTCTTTTATTCTGTCTTTCTTGTTCTCTATATCATAACAATCCGCAAAAAGTTCTGCATTCTCTTGGACCGTTAGATAATCATAAAAGACTAAATCTTGAGGAGCATAGCCAATCAAATCTCTAATAACTTTAAAATCATCTACTTGCTTACTCAGAATAGAAAAATCCCCTTTAGTTTTTTGAATTATCCCAAGTAAAATAGAAATGATAGTCGTCTTACCAGCACCATTTGGACCCAATAAACCTAGAACTTCTCCATCAAATAATTCAAAACTAACACCACGAACAGCGTGTACTTTACCATCATAGATTTTTTCTAAATCTTTGGCTTCCAATACTATTTCTTTTTTAGTTTTAATATTTGATGTATTTTCTTCTTTAGCAATACCTTCAGACATATAATCAAACTATGCCATTTGTTGTATTTATATATAATCAATCAAATTTTTAATTTCAACGTTAAAAGCTAGTTTTTTGAAACTAGAAGAGGAAATAATAAACACATCTTTGAGTAGCATGTAGATTCAAAAATGAGAAAAAACATTCCAAAGATGTTTTTGTTAGAAGCAAAAACAGAAGTAACTCTAACTAAATATTCTAAGAAGAGGTTTGGATCGCATTTCAGGATCAGGTCTTCTTTCAGGAATCATTGCTATTGATTTAGATTCAACGAAATTAGGGTCAAAGTAAAGAGCGCAATAACAATGTCCATATTCATCTATATCGGGCTGAGCATAATCACAAGGACAACAAATGTCTTTATCCAATTTCATGTTTTCTTGAGATTCTCTGCAAGGACAATTGAAATAACCTAATCTATTGAAATTGTCTCTTAAACCCTCTAAAAGCATATCTAGCGTTCCGTCTTGGTTTGAATGAAGTTTCCATTTTCTTATATTAGCAACACGTTCAACATAGTTTTTTACATCAGAAATTGTTTTCTCTTTAACCATTTTATTGTCAACTCTCATTTCAGCATTTCTTCCCATTTTTCAGGATTATATCCCGCAAAAAATTCTTTTCCATCAATAATTAAGAAAGGGTAGCGTATCATTGTTTCAAATAAGTTTCGTATGCTTCTCTTAAATTCTTGTTTGTCATCAAAAGGTAGTAAATCGACATCTAGAAATCTATGTGTATATCCGTTATCTTCTAACCATTGCTTGCCTTTCTTGCACCATTGACACGTGCTTAAAGTTAACGCAAAGATATCATGATCATCTTTTTCTCCATTAACAAGTTCAATATTACCAGGAATTCTTATATCTTCAAACTTCATAGTATTAACAAGATATATAATCAAATCATGAAATATAAAACTATACTTACGACAAGAATTCCTCTGCTCTAGGTAGAATTA
>BPTO01000238.1 GCA_023705985.1 Candidatus Heimdallarchaeota archaeon
AACTTGAGTATCTGAAGAGAACATTATTCATTCTATCTAATATTCAATGGGTTCACAGAAGAGAAAAAATAGTTGTCAGAGTCTACCTGATAGATACAGCCCCAGTTGGATACCTTCTGCTTTATACTTCTTTCTATCTTCTTTGAACTTCTCAAGATCTTTTTTACCTATCTTTCTAATCATAACTTCTTCTAGTTTTGAGTTTGGAACGCCTTGAATGAATTGATGATTGAGTAACATATCTATAGTCATTTGAAGAAATTTATAGCCTATTTTTGATAGTTCATACTTACTTTTCTTATTAAGCTTAATAATACCAAAATCGCGTAAATTAGCAATATAGCTATATAATAAATCCTTATCCAAATGTGAATATTCTATTTTCAACGTTTTCATATTCGCAGGTTCAAACATTAGAAAAGATAGTAGTTCTATTGCTTCTTTATCATCTAATATTTCAAATAAATTCGATATTTCATCTTTTAAATTAGCCAAGAAAAATTTGAAATCATCTCTAGAGAGTTTTCCGAACATGATTTATCAAGCTTAGATATGAAAATCTCACTATATAAACATAGGCTAATAAAATTGAAAATAAAAGGAAAAATCCTTTAGAATGACTTCAGACACCACTTTATTTGATGTATTTTCTTCGTATATTGAAAACTCTTAAAGATTTTAGGATATTTTCTGTCATTCTTAACGTTTTTCAAGTTAGGTTTTTATTCCTAAGTTTAGAATTATAATTAATGAAGGTTTATCCAATAGCTTGTGAGTCTTTAGGAACGAGATCTTTTGCTCACATTGTTGTAACTGATGATATTGTAATAATGATTGACCCTTCAGTTTCATTAGCACCTACTCGATTTGGGTTACCACCCCATCCTTTAGAAATTGCAGCCTCATGGAAATCAAGAAGAACGATTCTTGATTTAATCGATAATGTTGATGTAATTGTTCAGACTCACTATCATGCTGATCATTTTACCATAGGAGTTGAAAGGAATTTTGAGTTTACTAATAGAAAGACATTTGAGGTTATTTATTCCCAGGATAAAATCATACTTGCCAAAGATCATAAGCATCATTTGAATTTCAATCAGCAGAAACGTGCAAAATGGCTTTGGAAAAAGAAAAATCTGGATATCAAAATAGCTGATTCTTCTGAATATGTGTTTGGTGATACAAAAATTACTTTTTCTGATCCAGTGTTTCATGGAATAGATTCGAAGAGAGGATGTGTAGTTGAGACTTTTATTGAAGATTGTAAATCCAGCTTTCTTTATACTTCTGATGTGTGTGGTCCTGCAACAAAAGAAGCAACAGATTTCGTTCTAGAAAAATCTCCTGATATAGTTATTCTAGATGGACCAACTGTTTATCATCCTAATGTTACTCAAGAAGAAAAGGAAGTTGCTTTCTCTAATCTTAAACTGATTACAGATAATATTCCAAATGTTTACATAGATCATCATTACCTTCGAATTAAAAATTGGTCTGAAATATTGAAAGAAGAAATAGGTAAGGTTCTTCCTTCATTTAGTCAGTTAAATAATCAGAAACCCTTTCTATTGGAAGCAATAAGGAAAGAATTGCATCAACAACATCCGGTAAACGAGAAATTTTATACTAATTTTAATAATGGTATTTACTCTAGAGAAAAATTCAATCAATTATTGAGAGATTTTAATTACTACAAATATTGGCTAAAACTGCGATCGGATGTTGAACTTATGATTGAAAGAAGAATTTGAACTGTTTTTATTTAATATCTTTGAAGATTGAGTATTAAATCGTCGCATTTAAATAGCAAGTATATGGGTTGAGCTTTGTGCAATATATTAATAATTATTCTAGAAATGGAGTGAAGAATCAAGTAAAGAAACAACCTCCAAGTCGTTCTAGAAATAAATCAGGTTCCCCGTCTTATAACCGATCATCTAACAGATATGATTCTAGGAACAGAAGACCGTCAGATAGAGGTACCAAGGAACTTCATACAACAACCTGCAGTAAGTGTAAGAAAGAAACACAAGTTCCTTTTAAACCAACAGGGATTAGACCGGTCTACTGTCGAGAATGTTTCCAAGATCAGAAACCAAAAAATGGATCTGCAGACATAAGACGATCCCCTGGTCGCTCAATGAGTAGACAAAACTATCGCTCTTCTACCCGATCATCCGGTAGGTATGAAGATAGATCCAGAAATCGAACTGATCGAAAATCTACAGAACTTCATACCGTAATCTGTAGTAAATGTAAGAAAGAAACACAAGTTCCTTTTAAGCCAACAGGGATTAGACCGGTCTACTGTCGAGAATGTTTCCAAGATCAAAAACCAAAAGATGGATCTGAAGACAAAAGGCGATCCCCTGGTCGCTCAATGAGTAGACCAAACTATCAATCCTCTACCAGATCATCAGGTAGGGATGAAGATAGATCCAGAAATCGAACTAATCGAAAATCTATAGAACTTCATACTGTAATCTGTAGTAAATGTAAGAAAGAAACACAGGTTCCTTTTAAACCAACACGGAGCAAACCGGTCTACTGTCGAGAATGTTTCCAGGATCAAAAACCAAAAGGTGAACCTGCACAAGTAACTGAAGGTATTGAAGATAATAAAGATGAAGTTGTAGAGAGATTTGGTAACAGAACAGGTCCATATCGTGCAAATAAGAGAATGCACTCAACTACTTGTAAAACTTGTAACAAGGAAATAATGATTCCTTTCAAACCTAAAGAGAGTAAACCTACATATTGTCAAGACTGTTTCCAGAAAGTTGGAAAAAAGAAATAGAATCTTATCACAAAGACTCCCACTAAAACGCTTTTTCGCTCTTTTAGATGAATTAGTTTACTCAAAATAGTTTTGGAATATGCTTAGATACCATGCAATAATCTTATTAAAGAAGATGTAAAAACCTATTTTACGTTGAATTGTTCAGTTTAAAAGGTGTAGACTTGTCGAAGAAAAGAGAAAAGAAAAAACCAGTAAACGAAGTTCCAAAAGCTGTTTCTTGGCATAATAAGAAAATCAAGGAAATTTACAAAAAACTGGAAACAAGTGACAATGGGCTTGGAGAAACTGAAGTCATTAGTAGGTTGCAATATTATGGTCCCAACAAAATTACAATAACAGAGCGTTTTAAAATACTTAAAATGATATGGGAGCAATTCACAGGTTTTTTAGTAATATTGTTGATTATTGCAGCTGTTATTAGCCTAATAATAGGTTTAAGTAATTACTACAAGGGCGAAGAAGCTGAAGAGATAATAGATGCAATAGCAATATTTGCTATAATTATAATTAATGCGATTATAGGTTTTGTACAGGAGTATAGATCAAATCAAGCTTTAGAGAAACTGAAAAAATATTTTGATCAAGATGTTGTTGTTATAAGAGACGGGAAGGCGGACATAATTCATGCTAGTGATCTTGTACCAGGAGATATAGTTTCTTTAGAAATGGGTGATAAAATACCTGCAGATTGTAGATTAATAACAGCATTGAATTTTAAAATTGATGAAGCACCTTTGACAGGAGAATCTACATCTATTACTAAGAATCTTGATATTGTTCCAGAGGAAGCTAGACTTCACGACAGGAAAAATATGATCTATAGTGGAACAACAAGCGTATATGGAAGAGCTCAAGCAGTTGTTGTTGCTACTGGAATGTCAACAGAGATGGGGAAAATCGCAGAACTAACACAAGTTAAACAAGAACTAACGCCATTACAGAAAGCACTGGACAAATTAGGGAAGGTTCTAGGGATAATTATTTTAGTAGTTTGTGCAATTATCATGGGCGTCAACTTAATTCTTGGAGCGGAATTACTAGAAAGTTTTGAAGTAGCTGTTGCTCTTGCCATATCAGCTGTACCAGAAGGATTACCAGCTGCTATAGTTATAACATTAGCAATTGGTGTTTCAAGAATGGCTAAAAGGAAGACGATAGTCTCACGATTACCAGCTGTTGAAACTCTAGGGTCAGTGGATTACATTTGTAGCGATAAAACAGGAACGCTTACTAGAAATGAAATGACCGTCAAAGAAGTTTGGACAATGGGTGGAAAGACAGAAGTTGGAGGTTCAGGATATCTCTTGAAAGGTGATTTTACATCGAAAGGAAAAAAAATCGAACCAATGGAAACTCCAACCTTAAACAAACTGATAGAATCTGTTTATCATTGTAATAATGCTGGAGTTCTTAGAAATGAGTCTAAAATCAGTATAAAAGGAGATCCGACAGAAGCTGCTATGATTGTCTTAGCTGAAAAAGCTGAATATACGAAAAGCATGCTGAAAAAGAGAGACCATGAGATATTCTTTGATTCTGATAGGAAAAGAATGACAACTATCCATCTAGACAATGAGAAGAAAATAGCTTATATGAAAGGAAGTCCTCCCATCATTCTAACAAGATGTAATGCGATTTTAGAAAATGACAAAATAACAAAAATGACAAAAATAAAAGAACAGGAAATCATGGATGCCAATCTAGAAATGTCAACTAGAGCATTAAGGGTTCTTGCAGTAGCTTACAAAGAATTACCAGAAAATTATGACAAAGAAAAAGAAGAAGAAATTGAAGACAAAATGATATTTCTAGGATTAACAGGAATGATTGATCCCGCAAGACCAGAAGTAAAAAGTGCTATTGAAGAGTGTGAAAGAGCTGGAATTACAACAATAATGATAACAGGAGATCAAAAGGGTACAGCAATAGCAGTAGCAAAGGAAATTGGTATTATAAAGAATAAAGATGATGTAGTTATTAGTGGTGAAGATTTCGCTTTAATGACTGATGAAGAACTTATTGAGAAAATAGACA
>BPTO01000239.1 GCA_023705985.1 Candidatus Heimdallarchaeota archaeon
GCGACCACCGAGATCTACACTCTTTCCCTACACGACGCTCTTCCGATCTGTAATCTCGCTTTCAACTTGTTGTATGTTTATATAACTGACATAAATTCGATCTCCACTAGCTGAATACCAATCACTCCTACCATAATAAATATCTATCATCTCAATGGTTTTACCAGCAGTAATATCAAAAGAAAACTCTTCTGTTACACCATTTGCTATAAGTTCTGTATAATCTTGTGTTGAAGTATCGCTAAAATGTAGCGTTATTTTAATCCTATCAGCTTCTGTTGCACTCATGCAAATCTCTGATGAAAAAACAGTGTAGATGTCAGTATCAATAGCTAAGTTATCTCGTCTAGCGCCAAGATTAGTTCCCCCTACAGCTTCGTATAATCTTAACTTATACTCACTATTATGTAAAATTGTATCAATCGTGTCCAAGCCATTTAGCTTTATGTCAAATTCTTCTACATCTACTTCAAAGTCACAAGCATCGCCTGACTCCTCAAAATATTCAATTACACCACCGACATCTAAAGAAGTAAAACCATCAAAAGAGACTTGGGTATTCAAATTTAAGTTACCGTGATTAATTACCCAATCACTGAGATATTCTCCAGTTTCAAAACCTATATCTGTGAGATATTGTGAAGAAACTTCTTTTAAGGCAAGATGATAATCGCATGTAGAGGTAAATAACATTTCATACGTTATCTCTACTGGACTAGCTATTTTCCAATAATCAGAAACCCTTGTAACTGTTGCTGTAGGGTTTATTGAGGAATAATCTAAATCAGTGTAGACTCGAATCTCTTTAGCATGAGGTACTGAAGGGATGTCAATCGAGATAGTTTTTACAGTTGGACCAGAATATTGAACTTTGCTACGGACATTGTTAGTTATTGTATCTCTAACAAAATAAAGGTAATCAACCATCATCTCAATTATATCATAAGTAGTATACCCGTTTGGAACATCGGATACATCTGCAATTTTTGTAACTAAACCAGTTGAACTATCGAGATATGATATTTTCGTATAATGTTGTGGTGTTCCAGTAATTTCATTAAGCATAAATAATAAAACAATGTAAATATATCCATCTGCATGAATAGGAATATCGGAATAAGATCCTGAAAGAGTACTTCCACTATCACTATTTGTAGTAGCACCGTCATGTTGTACACCATAAAATTCATAATAAAGTGTTCCAGAACCACCAGCATAAATCCTAAAAGTTGTTTGAAAATATATCGGGAAAAAGGACATACTACTACTAAAGAAAACATAACTATCAAAATTAGCACTATTATCACTGAGTAAGTTTTCAAATCCTATTCTATCAAATGTTGCTTTTTCTAATATCGATAAAGCACTTGCTGGAGGAAGATTTGAAAAACCAGATTCGATACCATCAATATCTGGAATTTGTCGGTTAAACTCTATATCCGTTTTGATTGTCTCACCAGAATAGATTTGGTTGTAATCTATAACAGATCTTGTTGGAGCTTCAATAACAGAATCATCAATAAGTTTAGAATCATCAATTTGTTCATTGTTAATTTGAGATTCTTCTGAAAGATCATTTAGAATGTTTTCAGGATTGAAGTAGAACATTGAACCTAAGAACAAGACCATGATAATTATTGCTGCAGATTTATTGATAGCTCTGCTCATTTTTTATTGCTTCCTTTTTATTATTATGTAGACTAACAATCCTATCAAACCTAGAGCAATGACCGAACCGATGATTATCCATACTGTTTGGGATTTGGGTTCTTCGACTATTTGGACAGAATGTGTTTCAGTGTATTCAGTACTGCTATATATCATACCGTTGTATATTGCGACATCATATCGAAGTTTGAAAAGAAATCTATTGTTTTCTTCAAGACCGTACTCGGTAGTGTTGATAGAAATTGTTATGCTTAACGGGTTAGGTTTGTTTTCTATGGTGTATCTGTCAGTATCAAAGAGCCATGGTGCAAAACTGTCAAAATAAGTGAAATGCACATAATCACCATAAAGACTGTAACCATAAGCATATTCAAAGATAAATCGTATCTCAAAAGTGTCTCCTTGTATAGCAGTTTCAGGATGTTGTACAGTTACAGTTACATTGCTTTCTTCTTCTTCTGCATTAACGTTTAAGCTTGTAAGAAGTAAGCAAATCACAATTAGGTTAAAAAATAATATCTTTTTGTTTCTTTGTTTCATGGTTTTTCATCTCAGTTCATTTTCTTCTTTCTACGTAAGTAAGCTAGTCCAAGTAAAATGACCAACACTCCTACACCTATCAAGGCATAAACAATCCATCCAGGCATGACTAAATCTGTTGGATCTTCTGTAGTGGTTATCTCTACAGGATAAACAACAAAGGTTATTTGAGAACTTTTATAGTCCCTTGCGTTATCTAAACATAGAAATATACGATATTCAATAAAGTCATCTTTGTTAAATGGACCAAGTGTGAAAGTTATCGGGTTTATAATCGTGGGTAGTACTTGATCACAACTAATTGGAGTCTGTTCTATACCATTTCTAGACCATTCAAGTTCTGTATAGCTACCCCATGAGTGATGTAAGACTTCTTCTAAATCGTCACCGTCAGCAGGGATACGTTCTATTTTGATAATAATGGTATCACCTACTCTAACGTTGCCTCTGGATGGGGTTTGTGATGGGCTGAAAGTATATCTAGTCCAAGCTTGCGTACTCGTACTTGTTAAAGGTACAAGTATAATCATTAATACAATTAATATTGTTTTCAGTTTTATTTTTGTTTTCATTTCAATTCCTCATTTTTCATATTTGTTTTTTTAATTCCTAATTTTCTTAATTACAACTATAGATATTAAAGCAACTCCAACTATTACAGCTATGATAATGTAAACTGTGTTCAGATTTGTGTTGCTATCCGCAGATTTAACTGAAAATGAGTAAATCTCACTTTCATAGTCAAGCCTATCTATCAAGTATTCTAAATGAATAGTATATTCAATCTCAGAACCTTTCTCGAATGCTCTAAAAGTGAATTTTAATGTTAGCGAGGGAGAGATTGTTATTGGTTCATCAATAGCATACACTATTGCTGTTTGTGTTAGACCATCTATTGTATAACGTAATTCAGCAAAGACAAGTTTTTCACGATCATCAATAGGACTAGTTGTAATAACTACAATAACTTTAACGACATCGTTTGATGTAACAGAATCTAAAGAAGGAGTCTGACTTATATCTACCTCTTGAAGAATAGCATCTACGTTTAAAATGTTTATAGACATAAAAATAATTGTTATGAATGCTATCATTCCTATTGTATTTCTGTTTTTCGTTTTCATCTTATTTTCTTCGCTCCTTTAATTCCTATGATGACTCCTGAATAAAGAACAAAAAGAAATAAAAATGGAATAAGAGCGATTTTTACTTCTTCAACAAAAGTTTCCGCACCAGAAGTTGATATCCAATAGATGATCAGTATTACGAAAAATGTAATACCAGATACACTGATAGCTAAAATTCTGGTTATCTTTTGCAAAAATGTATAGCTAAGAATTGGTATAGACCAAATTGCACCAAGAAGAAGTAAAGGTTCATACCAATCTGTCAAATTTAATGCTTGAGCAATGAGTTCATGTCGAGTGAAAGTGATAATGGTTGTACCTATAAGACCAATCCAATAAAGTACCCAATAAAAGTAGTAGCTCTTACCGACTGATTCGCTTTACCTATTAGCTTTTTGCTCATTAGTTTCTACTCCATACCTTTTTGAATCTTTTATTCTGTTTTACCCAGTAACATAGACAATCCTTTACCTTTGAATTTCAAGTAAATTATTCCTCCAATGATTGCTAACACTATTAGGCAACTGAGAATAATTGCTACCCACATCAAAGTATCACCATAGAGCCAGTCAAGTATACCTGCACTAGCTGTAGTTGAAACAGTTATCATAGCAAGAAATAATATTGTAAAGTATGAGATCGCTTTTGTCAATTTGTTTTTTGTTTTATTCATTTTTGTCACTTCGCTTTATTTAAGAAAAAAGGATAAAGGGAATCACTCCCTCTATACTATGGTTAAACTTAGAAATGCAGTTACAGCGATGTATATTGCAGCAGCAATTGCTCCAATAAGCAAACCAAGTAATACAGCGATTACCGCACGGTTCTTACCATCTCGAATAGCATATGTGATTATACCGACAAGAACCGCTGTTCCAAGACCGATGAATAACGCCCACCCGAGACTTACTGTCGAAACAAGACCGCTAAACAGCTCTCCAGGTTGCATTAATGCAAACATACCAGCCATATTGCCATCAACTGTATTTCCAGTACAGAAGTCACTTTTCATATCTAAGCAGATCGTGTAAGTTACTGCTGTTTGTTCAAACCCAAAGAACGGACTATGTGTTTCAACTGGATGAGAATCAAATTCAACAGTTGATTCAGGAGCAAGTTTTTGCCCGATAAAACCTACTGCACAGTTTCTCATTGATACTAGTCGTTTTGTACCGTTGATTGAAGTGTCAGTAGCGTTTGTCTTCAAGACTGCTTCAACTTCTTCAGAGATAGTTATACCTGGCTCTAAAAGGCCTATGTCAACACTTGAATAAATTAGATCAAAAATATGGTCAGGCCAAACATCGTCTAATAGTGTAGTAACCATCTGAGTATTTGTTGAATATTCATCCGCAATCATATCGTAGCCATTCTTGGCTAGCGCTTGAGTGAAGAAAGTATCAACGAGAGATCGGAAGAGCACACGTCTGAACTCCAGTCACGTGGCCTTATCT
>BPTO01000240.1 GCA_023705985.1 Candidatus Heimdallarchaeota archaeon
GAAACTTTAGTTGGTAAACCTGTGATTAAAGGAACAAGGATTAGTGTAGAATTCATTCTAGAACTTTTAGCTAATGAATGGACAGTCAATCAGCTTTTAGAAAATTATCCTCAGCTTAAAAAAGACGATATTTTAGCGGCTTTAGATTATTCTAATTGCTCTTAGACTTCTTCAAATGTTGTAATAATTGCTTGATTAATGGTTTAATTCGGGGATTTTCTTCCTTTATTGCTATCCATGTTAAATCTAAATCGACACCAAAGTATCTATGAATCAGCACATCTCTCATTCTAGCCATTTCTTTCCAAGGAACATCAGGGTGTTCATCTTGCATTTCTGCGGGAATATTCTTTACTGCTTCACCAATAATTTCCAATCTTCTTATTACTGAATCTTGTAATTGGATAGACTCTTTAAATATCTCAAAGGACAAATCACCTATATAATCATCAATAAGCTCAATCGCATCTAGGATATGTTTCAAAAAAATAACCGTATTATCCACCATAAATAACCACTTGTTCAGAGAGGATTGATTCTTTTAGATATGGATGGATAGAATTGAAGGTGATTACGTCGACTTTTTTATTAAGAACTTCTTCTATCTTCATTTCCAATCTTATTAAATCAAGAAGAGATTTACCTTCACCAAATTCAACAAGAATATCTATATCACTTGATTCTGTCGCGTTCCCCTTAACAAACGATCCAAACAATGAAGCCCTCTTAATTTCGAAACTTAATAAAATTGGTTTAATTAATGAGATAATTTCTTCAATTCTATTTTCCATTCTATGTTATTGTGGTGTTTGTAGAATATTACTTTTTTGCTAGTGAATTAGCAGAAAATAAAATGAGATTTTGTTTATATATGGCGTTCTGTAATTAATATTCGTATAGAATAGGATGTAGGTAGTTTTGCATGGAAAAAGCTAAGACAAATGAGATTATTATTAGTTATTTAAAAGATAATGATGCAAGATGTATATCGATTTTCGGTTCATACGCAAGAGGAGAAGAAGGACCTAGTAGTGATATAGACATTATAGTAAGTTTTTCTACAAAAAAAAGTTTGTTAGATTTGATAAGATTTGAAAGGGAACTATCAGAGAAATTAAATAGAAAAATAGATCTATTAACTGAAAAATCCATCAGTCCATATATGATTGAATCAATTCGGAAAGAAATGGTGACAATTTATGAGTAAAAAAACAATAATAAGATGTTTCTTAAAAAAAACAAATCGCAATTAATTTTGCTAAGAAGAACTAGATCTATTGTTCTTCATATTCACCAATAATAACATCTACTTTTAGCAATATTCGGCTCATATGCAAGAGGGGAAGAAGGACTCAATCTTTAATTCCTTTTATCTTTTTTTCTCTAGGATTAATCTACAACAATCCATACTTCTTCTTTTCAGGAATATTTTCAATATACTGTGCAATTGATTTTCTATTAGTTAATAATCCTGCTGTACCGTTTACTAACATTATTGGACAACAGATTCTACCTATTTTTTCTGATAATCCTTCTTTCTTTTGCTTATAGAAAGCTTTTATAAGCATTTTTATGGAACTTTGGGAATATTTTTTATCTTCAAGTTATAATATTCTAAAGGTACTGGAAGCTTATCATATTCTTTGATGAAAGGATTTCTTATTGCTTTTAAGTTGAAAATCCGTACTAACCATGTAAGTAAACCTAATTCTTTGGCTGCAAACCCTCCAGTAACTAGCATAATTGCAGCATCTAGATTTCCTCCTTTGTTTACTAAAAAATCGAAAATGGTTCCACCACCCAAAGAGATACCTAATTCAATTACTGTTTGATATGTACTCTTAAGACTTTCAATATAGTTTCTTCCCCACTCATAAAAATCATCTGCTGAGTTTACACTGTATAATAATGTTGAATCACCCCCATGATAAGGGAGCAAGGGAACTTTAACATTAACTTCAAGTTCAGCAATTTTCTCTGCCCAAGTTTTCAATTCATAAGGAGTTACTGAGAGTCTATGAAACAAAAACACACAAACATCTGATCCATCATTAATATTTATATTTTTAGAGAATTCTTTATCATTCATAACAAGAGGATACAATGTGCCATTTCTATTTAAACAATACGTAGGAGCTAAAAATGTAAAAATCTTGTATAGGTTCTTGGTTTTTTTTTACTAATCCAAACTAAATAAACTAATTAGGTTTAAATAAACGCTTATTGTATTGTATATTTGGTAATAATGCTAAAGAGAAGAGTTAGGAGAAAACATAACAAACTAATGTAGGACTAGTATTTATTGCAATATTCTTTATATGAAATAAATAAAGAAAATAAGGAGATAAAGTTCGAGAATTATTTTCTAAGAAAAAAGTTTTAACAGTATAGTAGATAATCTAATTATGGGTTCTCCGAAATTAAAAAAACTATTACTACTTTTTCTATTATTTTTTGGTAACTATATTGCGTACTCTACTTTTTCCTCTATTTCAGGAGATAATATCATAATTACAGAAGTTCTTTATGACACACCAGGTACCGATGCAGAAGAAGAATGGTTTGAGTTGTTTAATCCAACTGATTTTGATGTTAACTTAATTGATTGGACAATTGAAGACAATTTTGGTTCATTCAGTCTTTCAGGTATTATTCCTGCGAAGGGTTACTATGTTGTTGCAAGGCAAACTGCTGCATTTAATTCATTATATGGCTTTGATCCCGATTTAGGTAAGTTAACTCTAGCTTTGAGCAATACTGGTGATAAATTAACACTGTTTAATAATGAAAGTACTGAAGTTGATTTCGTTGCATGGGAAAACGAAGAACCTGGATGGACTATCTTTGCACAACATACTACAATTAGAAGGACAACTGTGGTTGACACAGATACAGTTGATGATTGGGAAAATAGTGGTTCCTTAGGTGATCCAGGTGATGGTCCGTATGACGAGATACTTTTAGATACGACACCCCCATCAGTTATGATAACATCTCCCGTTTCAGGTGTAAATGTTTCAAGAACTGTAGAAATCATAGTTAATGCAACTGATGACAATGGGATTGCGAGTTATGAAATATATATTGATGGAGCACTAAAAGCTACAACAAGCACTTATTTTTGGGATTCTAGAAATGTGAACAACGGTTCACATACGATTTTAGCTAGATGTAGAGACCCTGCAAATAACATTGGAGAACATAATATTACGGTAACAGTCAAAAATATCGAGACAAGTTCATCTTCAGATTTAATCAAAATTATGACCTATAACATTGAATACGGTGCTGACCCAGATTGGAAACAAGTAGTAAAAGAGGAGAACCCTGATATCGTTATCTTCGTTGAAACTGGAGATTGGGATGATAATTCGGATGAATTATTGAATCAATATATTGCTGAATTTAATGCGTTTTTTGCAGATGAGAACCCTTATAGTGGCTACACAGCTCAAGGAATCTCATATAGTTCAGGTGGAGAGGCAATTATGAGTAGATTTCCAATAATAGAATCTGTTCAAATACCCATTGTTACACTTGACAATAGCTCACTATATGATGTGACACACGATTTTATGTATTGGAAGGTCAATGTATCTGGTACAGAAATGTATCTAATTGGTGCTCATCTAAAAGCGATGAGTGGAGCAGAAAATGAATATAGACGAGAGAGAGAGCAAGAAGGGATAATAAATTATATAGATAGTTTGGGAGAAGTGCCTATTCTATATATGGGAGATTTGAATTCATTTTCCCCAGACGATACAGGAGTTTTAGCTCCAGAAGGTGATCTTGGATATGGACCATTAACTATGATGTTAGAACCGGAAGATCTAACATATGGTCAATATTCATCACAAAATCATATTTTCACAGATGTATTTAGAACATTATATTCGGATGAACCAGGATATACATATGGTCACCAAAATCCTATTTATGAATCAAGAATCGATTTCATAATAGTAAATGATTATCTTTCTGATTATCTTATTAACTCAACAGTTGGGGATACAGCAACTGCGGAAACAGGATCAGATCACTATTGTGTGGATTTTTTCCTTGACATATTTGCTTTACAAAATCAAACAAATATCACTGCACCAGCAAAAGTTCTAGGGGTGAATGCTGATGCGATAAGCACTACTGAAATTAATCTCTCATGGAATCCAAACTCTGAAAGTGATTTTGACCATTATAATATCTACAGAGATGGAACAAAAATTGCACAGACTACAAGCTCTTCATATTCTGATATAGGATTAACTGCGAATACAGAGTATGTATATGAGATTTCTGCTGTCGATACAGTTGGTAATGAAGGTATGAAATCAGATAGCGTGATAATAAAAACACAGGATGAAACAATTATTCCAGAACTTCCTCTATCTAGCGGAGGATTAATCGTTTTTCTAGCAGTAGAGAGTGCTTTGGTACTAATGCTCTTCATTAGAGTGAAATATTTCAGAAAGCCAAAAAGAAAGTAAATCTACTTTCTTACATCCTTTATTCGCTCGTTAAAATCAAAAACTTCAAACATCAAGTCCTTATTATGAAGACATGGTTGTTTTTCCCCATTTTTACCATATTTCAGTTAGCTTTTTATAGGAAAGTCTAATATAAGTGTTGTCTTAAGCCAAATGCTACAGACAAAGCAGAGTCATCTGCTTACCCCGGAGTTGGAGTGAGAACCTAAGGTGCTCAATAACATAGTCTTCAGTAATGAGTCCCGGGGAGGAGATGAACCCGCTCACCTCCGCTAACACTGTGTGTTGGAGGTGTAATT
>BPTO01000241.1 GCA_023705985.1 Candidatus Heimdallarchaeota archaeon
CAACAAAAAATCAGAATCATATCAAAAAGCAATATCAACATATGCAAAGAAAGATTATCGCAAAGTTCCAATAATTCAAGATTTTTCTAGGCATAAAGTAGTTCTAGATGTTGGAGGTGGTTCTGGACATCTCTTGAGAAATCTATTAGAAATGTACCCAAATTTGAAAGGAATTTTATTGGAATCTGAAATAACTATTAAGATCGCAAAAACAGAAGTATTGAAAGATTTTACAGATAGATGCGAATTTGTCATCGGAAATTTCTTTGAAAGGATTCCAAAAGGCGCAGATGCCATTTTTCTATGTCGAGTGCTACATGATTGGAACGATGAATATGCAAGTAAAATTCTAAATAACTGCTTTGATGCTATGGGAAAAGAAGATAGGCTATACATTATTGAATTAATATTACCTGAAGATCTAAACAAACCATTAGGGGCATTACTCAATCTCAATATGCTAACTTTAACAGGTGGTAAAGAAAGAACAAAAACGGAATTCACACAACTCCTGGAGAGAAGTGGTTTTAATATTGAACAGATTAAAGAAATTAATAATATTAATTCATTAGTTATAGTAACTAGGGCATAGTGGATGATATGAAAATTTTAATTGCTAGACATGCTGAAGATAAGGGACCAGAATTTGAGGATGAAAAACGAATTCTTACTACTAGAGGAGTTGAACAAGCTAAACAATTAGCTGAAATAATAGAAGAATTTAAACCTAATCATATTTATTCAAGCTCTCTAACTAGATCTAAACAAACAGCTAAAATTATCTCCAATGTATGTAATATATCGTTTACAGAAAACGATCTTTTTGATGAACAGAAATCAGGAAATAATGCAAAAAAGAATTCCTCTAGAGGTGGATATATAGATTTTGAGGATGCTTTCGAAGGTGGAGAAACTTACACAGAACTATATCAGAGAGCACAAAATGCATTCAAGTGGTTAAAAAATAATCATAATAAATCTTCAGAAAATCGAATAATTTTAGTTACTCATGGTAGATTTATGACATTTGTAATTTCAATTATATTGGGATTTAAGCCTGATGGTTTTAATCTAGCCATAGAAAACTGTTCGTATATAATAGTTATAATAACTGACAATTGGAGACCTCAGTTAATACTTCCCACTTCTGGAAGAAAATATATTTAATCTCTTACTACTATAATTACCATTGTTGAAAGCTACTATATTGACTCCCTTCCTTTAGAAGATTATTACTTCTATGTAGTTGTGGCAACTGATGGTGTGACTAATGGCACTATATCAAATTGTGAATATGTGGAATATAAACTCCCAACTCTCTTTGAATATCTATTCACCATAGGTCTCACAGTTAGTCTAGCTTGTATTGTTACTTTTGCCATATTCTTTAGAAGGAAGAGATTATCAATCTAGTTTGAGGAGCTAGATTTTTTCTTTTTATTTTCAATTCTTGCTTTTTTATATATGATATTCTGCAACAATCCAATAGTTTTGTAGAGTTTCTCTAATGAATCTTTACTCATTTCAACTTGCAGCTCTAGAGGTAAACCTAGCTTGGGATATTTTTCCAATATTTTTTCATTAATAACTCCCCCATTATGCACAACGGCATTCCTTATGCACCAATATCTCTCTATGTATTCTCTGTTCCTTTTACCAAATCTTTGAACTATTCTCAATTCTTCTTTCATAAAGAATCTAAACAGTTTACTAAACCAAAGATCACTTGAATCATTGTAACGTTTCTTATATCCCTCTATGCTAGGAAATGTTTCAAGATAATAATCATAGCTTACTCTCAAAAACGATTCAAGTATTACAAAAGCAGTTATCAACTCTTGATAAGCTAACCATTGATCAAACTGAAACGCTCTTTGAATTCTCTCGTTTTTGGCTTCTTTTGATTGAAGTAATTTTACTTCAGTTGTTCCTAAATTAATAAAATCTGTCCACTCACCATATTTCATGTCACCATTTAACGAGTTATCTTTGAGATGCTTTTCAGAGTAGACATCCTTTAGTGATGGGTTTGTTTTAATAAACTCCTTTGCTTCACCTAGACCAATTTTACGTATGAAATCTAGATTGTAGGTGTCCAAAGAGAGCAGTTGCATGGTCTGTTTCGTGTATGAACTATATTTCCTTTTAGAGGGAGATTTAACTTCTCTTATCTTTTTACGAGGAACTGTTTCTAAAAATAATGCTTCCTGATATTTCTTTGGTAAGTTGCTGGGATAATCTTCAAAAATCTCCTTAGACAGAACTCCTGTCAACTTCGTTTTTATCAGAGATTTTAAGAAAGTAACATATTGCTCTTGATATTCTTTGAAACTTATTTTACTCATACTGCTCTACTGTTTGAGCTATAGAGTATTTATAGTTTAATGATTCAACAAGGATATTATTAACAGCTTATTGGAAGAAAAAAGGAAAAGAAACATCAAGTTAGATAAATAACCACACCAGAAACAATTGCAAATACACTTAATATGAAAACTATAGTTGTAGGGATCATCAGTTTGTTTATTCTATTAATTGTCAATTTCACAAAGGGTTCTTTCCTCATTTCTGTAAAAATTATGACAAGTAAAGGCATCATATTGAATATTAAACTGAAAAAACAAAATGCTAGCCCTATTAAAATTATATTTATTGAGAATTCAATCATCTGTGGACTAGAAGAACTATTAGATAGCTTTAAAATAAGTACACTAGCGATAAACAAAATCACTAGAATGTAAAATTGAGTCCATATTAAATAGGGAAAAATATTCTGTCTTGACATAGAGTTAACAATATTCGTTTTTCTACTTTCATTTTCATCCATTTTTTCTGTTCTCCTTTAGTATTCTGGAAATACTTGCATGCAAATTCCAAATATTCGCAAGAATCTCCTGAGAAGAGATAAAATAAACAGACTTTTCATCAATCAATAGTGATACTATTTCATCACTTCCACAACCTGTGATACAATGTCTTTAACAAAAATTTTGTATCAAGATATGTTCAGAATAAATTCATCCTTAAGTTTTTTGTATAATTTCTATATGATCAATTTAGTATAAAGGATTCTCTATAGTCAAAATCTATTCCATTTTCTTAGCTATCAATGGAGCTAGTATTTCTATACTCTTTCAACTTTAGTTTTATTTTTCTATTCTTTACAGTTATTACGAAGAATGTTATTGTTAATGCCAATAATCCTCTCCCAAAGAAGAAGGGTAAACCTAGATGCACATTCAGTAAAGCTGTTCCTATTAATGGAGCAAACACTCCCATCAACGTCGCTAACCCTTGGTTTATCCCTAATACCCCCCTTGTTTCAATGCTATTTGGAAGTTCTGCAAGTATTTCTCTTATGCTGCTAAATAAGCTAAATGTGAGTCCTCTTTGTAAGCTAGAACATAACCTATACATTTCTGGATTCTCTTGTTCCTTTGCTAAACTCAAATAATATATAGAGATTAGAGCAGATTCTATTAGAGTAACAATTGAATACTTGCGAAGCAGTGAATGGTAATATTTCTTCAAAAAAATATAATTCTCCTACTGTTTTGCAAAGGTTTTTATTTGAATTTTCATCGTTTTTTCCTGTTTTTTCTGTGTTTAATACCTTATACGCTGTTTTTGGACTTGTTAAGATACTACTAAACCATGTAGCGTGATCTACTTCTTCATTACGGATGTAGTACTTCTTCATACTCTCCCAAATTACTTCTTCTTCAAAACCTACGTTTTCAATCTTTCTATTTTTCATCTTAGTTATCAAAAGGTTCAGAACCTATTTAATATGCGCATTGACTATCAATAACATATATTGATTGTCAACCATAAAATTAAATATATTTAAGATTATTTTTTCTCATGAAAAAAGTGCATATTGCTACAGTGGGTGTTCAATTCGGAGGTGTTTTTTCAGGACTACTTAATTATGGTGCTGATGTGCTCTATTTACTCCATAGTAATCGTGATGATGTAGTAACAAATGCTCAATTGATTAAGAGGAAGGTTGAACAGATTGGTTGCACTTGTCATCTGAAACTCATTGATGTATATAACGTACAAACTGTTATTGAAACTGTTTTAGATATTTCAAAAGCACACCCTAAAGCTACCATCTTTGTTAACATCTCTGGAGGATTGAGTTATATTGCTGCAGCTACTCAAATTGGTGCCTATCTTATAGGAGCTAAAGTTTACTTCATGCGTTATTGGGAGAAAGAAGAAGGCGAAGCAGTTGCAGAAAAAGTAATTGAATTACCCCTACCAAAAATCCGTCCCACCGAGTTGAAAGGAACAAGAAGGAAGATTTTGGGATATATTGAAAAGAATCCTGGTTGCAATAACAAAGAGATAACGGATGTATTCAAAATCAGTGCACAGATGAGTTCTAAACATGTACTCAATTTAATTATGGATGAGTTAGTAAGAGAAGAAAGAACGGGTAAGGAGAAAAAACTGTTCATAACAAACTCAGGAAAATTACTGTTGAAAATCATAAAGTAAAATCAAAAATTCTATGAGTTTCTTAACATCCTTAAAGAGAGATTAAGTCTATCTTGATAATCTTGAAAAAAGAAACATTAAAGGAGCTAGATTTGATATTTCCACACAATCTGTAATAAATATTTACCTCATCCCTTAGAACCTGCTTAAAAATAAAGGGAGAGATTAAAATGACATTTTTGTTTTTTTAATTCTTCCACTTCTTGGGAGAAGAGATACTAGAAAACTCAATTTCCTTTTTAGGTTTTTATTCTAGTGG
>BPTO01000242.1 GCA_023705985.1 Candidatus Heimdallarchaeota archaeon
AAGCAGCCATTGTGAATAGTATAGAAGTTAAAAAGAAAATCAATGATATTCTTAGGGGAATTCTGAGGGAGACAGTTTCACAATATACAATTGAAGAAATACAGAAAGTGGGACATGAAGAGTTAGAGATACTAGTGATTCCATCTGTTATCGAGGAACTAGCAAAAATGGGATTAATATCTGAAGGTTTTGTTTTAACAGGTTTGGGAATACCTCCTGAATATAGAACCTCCTTTTGAAATATAAAAATTGAATTTTTGCTCAAATTAGTAATCTTATTAATCAATAAATATTTGAATATCACTCTAAACTTTTTTTCCTTCTGTAACTGGAGAGAAAGACTCTTCTAATTTTGTCAGAGCTTGATAAAGTGTGTCCTTTTTTTCCAATACTCCCAATCCAGGATAATAAGGAGCTGGAAATTCAATATCCATGTTCAATAATGTAAATAGTATTCCTTCGATTACTGTTGACCATGCATTAATTATAGAATATTCATCATCAGTTATTTGTAGTCCATAAGTATCGAATTTCACTTTTTTAATTAAGTACATTGCTGTAGGATAATCTACTAAATCTCGAATTAGAACCCTTGCTCCATCATTATAATTTGTGAGTCTAAGAAATATATTTAGAACTCCTTTTTTAAAATCATCTAAATGACTTGAATTGATAACCGAAGCGAATGCTACAACTGTATGTCTGTAGAATTTAGAAATAACCTTCCTCTTATCCCAGTTTTTTGGAGGGGCATCTAGCCATTGAAAGCCTAATTCTGGGGTATCCCAGTTTTTATGAATACCCTCTATAATTATCTGTGAACCACCTTTAGAAAACTCTTGAGCCATACTTTCAATAGTTCTTTCTTCTCCTTTATATAATAATCTAATTGAAGTATCTTCACCAAACCAAATCGTGGTTAAATAATGAGCGATACTACCTCTATTTTTTGGAAATCCTTCTTTTGAAGATGCTTGAAGATTATTTATTATTGTATCAATTCCATCAAGGATACTAGAATAAGTTTCTGACATAGGAGATTTATACTCATGATTCTATATATCTCTTTTTACTATTTTTCTTATTTCAGTATTTCCTTCATAATTTTTATCTTTATTTTCCCAAATTGAGCTAGAATGTAAATAATATCTCTTAATATCTCTTTTTTAGGTATAATTAATTGTTGTTTCTCTTGATATTTACCAATATCTGAGTGTGTTTTTAGAACTATTTTTAACAATTCTAAAACCAGATTTTGCTCTAAGTAACATAATTCACTAAAACGATTAATTGTAATAGAGATACCTGATTCCAGTGTTTTTTTGTTGTTCTAATACACTACTCTCTAATCGTTTTTCATTTAAATAGTTCCTTCAACATAGAGAAAGTTTATTTCAGACTAGTGAGTACTGAAATATTAGGTTGTTTTGCAATGGTAAACAAGAATGATATTATGTCACTTAAAAGACAAATTCTGATTATTACTCTAGGAATATTATTTTTCTCAAATCTCTTATTTGTTCTTACCTCTAACTCAATTGGTCAAATTTCATGGGAATCAAATATTGAAGTTAATGGTGAGAATGGTTCTATTTCCGATGAAACATTACAAGAAAGATCTTTTGAAGTTGATAAGATAATTATGAGCTTGCCATCTTTTTCTGATGACGAGATTCAAAAAGACGATAAAGCTTTTTCTGAATGGAGTCTGAGCAGTATCCCTGGAGCTCCTCAACTACCTGTTCAATACTTTCAGATTCTACTTCCACCTAATGTGGATTCTGATACTGTCTCAATTGAAGTTATTGAAGAAAAAACTGTTCAACTAGAAGGTTCTTTCTATTGTACTCCTGCTCCATTTCCTGTAGCATTATTAGAAGATGAGATTTACATCTCTAATGAGGATGATTCTAGTTATGTTTATGCAAATGATGAAATGTGGCCTAACAATATCGTTAACTCCCTGAAAACTAGTAGGCTTAGAGAAGCTAATTTATTGGAATTTAGCTATTACCCTCTTCAATTCAATCCTGTAAAAAATACAGTTTATGAGCACGAAAATGTGAAAATTTCTATTAACTGGGAAAAGACAGAGAAAAAGGATCTCGATCCTCTTACATATGATTTTCTAACCAAACTAGGAAGCAATATTGATAACTTAGAAGAACTCTTGCCTTTATACAAACCCAAATTTTCTGAAATACCAGATCACACTTATGTTATTATAACAACTAACGATATTCAATCAAATAGTTCCAAACTTGACGATTTTGTAAGATATAAACAAGCATTAGGATTTAATGTATGCATTATTACTGAAAACGATTTCGGGATAGCAGAAGGGAAACAGCGAGCATTAAATATGCGTACATGGTTACAGAATCATTATGTAACCGATTCTATTGAGTATGTACTCTTAGTAGGCAACCCTAACCCTGATGATGAAACTATTGCCGATGATCCATTTGGTGACATTCCTATGTTGATGTGTTGGCCAAGATATCCTGCCCCTGACTACAGAAATTCTCCTACTGATTATTTTTATGCAGATTTGACAGGTAATTGGGATTCAGATGGTGATGGTTATTATGGAGAACATGCAGATGATTCAGGAGTGGATTTCTATCCAGAAGTGTTTGTTGGAAGAATACCCGTTTATAATGAAGATTATACAACCTTAGATAATATTTTGGAAAGAGTTATGAATCATCATATAGTTGCAGGAGACGAAAAGAATAACATTCTAGAAGCAATAGCAATATCTAACTATGCTGAGGAAGATGGTGATGACAAACTGCTTAGATCAGATGGATTAAACTGTCCTCAAGATTTTTACAACTATATTCTTCTTTCTTCAGGGATGGAAGATACTGTTATGTATGAACGTTCAGGTATAGATCCTGTTCCAGTTACAGCTTTTCATTATGATCTCCCTCTAACTGATAACAATTTCATTACAGAGTTTAACAAAGGTCAAGGAGCTGTTTTCTGGTGGGGGCATGGAAGTGATGAAGGCGTCTTTAGAAAGTATTGGGAAAATGATGTTGATGGTTCTATAGGAGGTATCCCTGAAGCGGAAGAAATGGCATGGGAAACATTCATGCATTCTGATAATATGTCTCTTCTGGAAACAGATCAACCCTCTTTTATCTACCAATCTTCCTGTTATAATGGTTATCCTGAAAATCCCAACAATCTAGGTTACGCTATGTTGAAGCGAGGAGCAGCAATAAGTACAGTTTCCGCATCGAGAGTCAGCTGGTATTTAATAGGTACATGGGGTCATTCAACATATTGGTCATTTTATGCTGATAACACAGGTATAGGTTTTTACTACATGGAAAACTTATTAGAAAATAAATTGTCAGCTGGAAAAGCGCTCTTTATGGCTAAAATGTCAGGAGGTGATGGAACATACTCTGGAAGTTGGATGAATAAGATGGATTTCAACCTTTATGGTGACCCTCAATTAAACTACTGGGGATCAGAACAACCTGATGAGATAACTATTCACTCTCCAGCTGATTTACAGAAAGGTGTGGATATAAATTGTACATTGAGTGTATATGTTTCAGATCCAGATGATGACTCACTATCTATAGCTTTTTACAACGCTACAGATGATAGCTTAATAGGTATAGACTTGGATGTTGAAAGCACTGAAACAGCTTCAGTGGTTTGGTCTGGACTTGTTATGAATAAAACTTACAGTTGGTATGTCATTGTTGGAGATGGACAAGTGATTAGAGAATCTGATACATGGACTTTCACAACTAACAATTCTCCCCCTGAACCAAAGAATCCTTCACCAGCAGATCAGTTAGTTAATGTGCATTTACCTGTAGTATTATCTGTTGATGTTTACGATGCTGATGGAGATACACTAGATGTTTGGTTTTACAATGCTTCAGACGACAGCCTGATAGCTATAGAATTGGATCTCAGTAGTAATGATACATCTTTAGTAATGTGGTCTGGGCTCGCAGAAAACGAGACTTATAGCTGGTATACAATTGTCACTGATGGTGTCAATACAACCAAATCTCAAACGTGGACATTTACTACAGAAGTAACAACACCCGAATGGGATGAAACACCTACGAATCAAGTATTTACAGCAGGAATAGATTTCGTCTACGATGTAAATGCTTCAGATATATCAGGAATTAGTACATGGTGGATAAATGATACAGTAAACTTCAACATAGATAGCGAAGGAAGGATAAGCAACGCTAAAACACTAGAAGCAGGAGAGTACTGGATAGAAATAAGAGCATATGATCCATATGGATATAATTGTTCAGCAACGATAAACATAACATTAATAGAAGTTGTTTCCGAATTCTCAGCTAATATTAAACTACTTATTCTTGTGACAGCCATCACTGGAGTAACAATGGTAATATTCAGGAATAAATCATATAAGATTAAGAGATAAACAAAATGTTTTTTTCTCTTTTTCTCTTTTTCTTTTAATTATAATGTTTTCTTTGATTGAAGAACAAGTAATAATGGGCTCAAATATCTTCAGTAAAAGAAACTTATGAAAAAGATATAGTACCTTATTTACTATATTAGTTAAAGAAATGGAGATTGAAGGAAGTTGCAAGACATACAGAAAAAAGTTTTGTAATAATTAATAATAGAAATAAAGAGCAATTTAAAGAAATTCTTATGAATAGTCTAGATAAAGCATGTCCCAAAACCTCCTAATCACCTCCAGAGGGTGTGAGCGTACAAAA
>BPTO01000243.1 GCA_023705985.1 Candidatus Heimdallarchaeota archaeon
TCGTAACGAAGTTTTTAACTACTTTAGAAACAGCAGGATACATGTGTATGACAAACAGCCCTTTCGTCCCTTATTCCCCCTTACAACCAATATGTTTAGGTGGAAGCATCCTAATATTGATTCTATCTACTCAAATAGCTTCATCTCCTCAAAACTCTATCCTAGCCTAGTTTCTGAACTGAAAAGTACTGTTGCTCTTAAACAGCAACAAATTCTAACTGATTTCAGAGCTCAAATTATTTCAATAAGGAATGCATTTCATGAGACTTGTCGCCAGTTCAAGGTTCCTATCATGAATGCTGTTTTTACAAAAGATCTACCTTCTCTTGAGTATTCTGACATTTTTACGATTGTTGAGAGTACTATCAATACATATGAATCAACTGGTCTTATTGAAGATATTCAGAATGCTTCTAGATTTAATAACAGTTGGTTATACATGTTTAGCAAAAACCAGTATTTAATTATCTATGGCAATGAAAAACCACCATTAAAGTTAAAACAACGAACAAAAACAGCTATAAGCTATTGCTTCGCATTAACCACATTGCTTGCTAGAATCAAATACTTAGCAAAAGCGAGAATCGAGAGCGATCTCAATCCTATGAACAAGATAGAATTGATTGAGTTTATTTTCTCTGTACTTGATCCTACTCTTTATTCTTCTGAGAGATATAGATCAGTTTATCTTCCTTCAGGTTACCAACGAAAAGTATTCAATCTAATTTTCAAATATTACAATTACGTAGACAACTATAATGAGTTTCAGAATTTCATATTTGACATCATTATAGATTTAGATCACTATGAACAATTACTCTTGTTATCAAGAAGGAACATTATCACAAATTCATTGCGAAAGCGATTATCTACGGTCAAATTTGACCGAGTTTATCCATTTTCTAATAAGAGAGAAGAAACAATCTTCAACTTTATGTTACATGACTTCGAAGGAAAAATACAAGAAAAAGAAATAGAATTAGCATTTGTTCGAAGTGCTGATGATTTTATAGCTATAACATCAAATTACATAAGAAAACATATCTTCAACTGGAAAGGCTATTTGGAGAGTGGAATCAAGATAACTGTGAGTGAGTTGAGAAAACCCTACCCAGATATTCTTACGAGTTTGAAAGAAAAAAATCTTATTATCACTTTTACTCTTAGAAAAACTAAAGCTAAAAGGAGATATTATGCTTTAAACCTGGATAACATTTATGTGAAGTCAGTACTTTATGGTAAGTAAGAAGTATTTAATCGCTATTTTTTTACCAATTTGAAGTGAATAACAAGGTTATTTATATTTGGATTTTTTCTGAAATCGATAAAAGAAAAAGACTCAGATAATAAAGCAATTTAGAGAGTAAGCGACAGGAATAATCAGAACATCTCTTCTGGAGATGTTAAAGGAAAAGTTAGAGAACCAAAAAAGGCTTTGGTTACTTAAAGATCGAGGATTTGACAGAGTCTTGTGTATATTCACTGAATGTGAATCTTGGATTTATCAAGAGAAGGGTGGCTTAATTATCTGTTACATCAGAAAATCAAAAAAAAAAAGGGTAATGAGTTTTTAATTCTTTATGGTGGCCATGGTGCTGGATCATTTGGTGGCCAAACTGGGGGTCCATTCACTTTTTTTCACCTCCGTTATACATTGAACGGAAGATGAAATGGGAATATCTTCCACCTAGAAATTAGCTAAATATAGAGAATAGTTTGATTTTAAGCCTTATAAAAAGAAAATAAGTATCTTCTACTAATGGAAGATAAATTCATTTTTTCAAGAAAATTGTGAGATAGAATTTTAGATAATAGGAGTCATTTGATAAATGAGAATCATAGAATTATCCAACATCTCATTTTGTATATAATTTATGAAATTAAT
This sequence comes from Candidatus Heimdallarchaeota archaeon, assembly GCA_023705985.1. GTDB lineage: Archaea > Asgardarchaeota > Heimdallarchaeia > Heimdallarchaeales > Heimdallarchaeaceae > 18H4-34. Next base: position 1,886 of record BPTO01000243.1, read on the forward strand.
CGATTATTAATTTCAATTCTCTAGTAGCTGAGATCCTTAATGCAACTGAGGTTGAAATACTAACAAGAAGTGTCAGCACCCTCAAGATTTCAATTCTCTAGTAGCTAAGATCCTTTATGCAACAAGTGGCATAGGATAAAGACCTACCGAACCTATGTTCGAGATTTCAATTCTCTAGTAACTGAGATCCTTTATGCAACTTGGGAGATGCAATTTTGCCTGTCCATATTGTAAAAGGGAATTTCAATTCTCTAATAGCTGAGATCCTTTATGCAACGCTGGGCAGAAACTTCTTAAGCAGAAGCCAACCAATGAGTTTCAATTCTCTAGTTAGTGAGATTCAGTATGCAACTATCGCTTCTGCAACTGAGGCACAAGCCCGATACAAAGAATTTCAATTCTCTAGTTAGTGAGATTCAGTATGCAACATGTCTAAAGACAAAATAGAAATTCATCTAAATGAGCATTTCAATTCTCTAGTTAGTGAGATTCAGTATGCAACGCTTACGAGAAACAAAACCATATCCTTTAAATGGACCATATTTCAATTCTCTAGTTAGTGAGATTCAGTATGCAACGATACCATTGAGCTTGGAAGCACAACCGATGATATTACAATTTCAATTCTCTAGTTAGTGAGATTCAGTATGCAACTTCTAAGGAACAAGCTGTAAAAGAGATTATTCGAGCATTTCAATTCTCTAGTTAGTGAGATTCAGTATGCAACATATAACATGTTTAGTAATATGGCTTTTGTGCATAATGATTTCAATTCTCTAGTTAGTGAGATTCAGTATGCAACTGGCTAAAAAGACCAAACAAACCAAGTTAGACGATAAATAATATTTCAATTCTCTAGTTAGTGAGATTCAGTATGCAACCAAGGGATCTTCTGTCCCACCAGCAACCAAGGAATATATCAATTTCAATTCTCTAGTTAGTGAGATTCAGTATGCAACTAGAGTTTCACATTTTATTGAAGAAATTATGATGATGTTATTTCAATTCTCTAGTTAGTGAGATTCAGTATGCAACTAGTCGTGTAGTCGTCCTAGGCTGTCAAGTACGTGAAAATTTCAATTCTCTAGTTAGTGAGATTCAGTATGCAACTGACATTGTTGATTACCTTGTGGAGATAGACGCAAAGCATTTCAATTCTCTAGTTAGTGAGATTCAGTATGCAACCATAGAGAATATACTTTCCCCAATGAAAATATTACTGTATTTCAATTCTCTAGTTAGTGAGATTCAGTATGCAACTTTTAAGACAGTTATCTTGAACTGTTTTTGCATTATCTTAATTTCAATTCTCTAGTTAGTGAGATTCAGTATGCAACCGAGCCAATTTCTTGCGTTTTTCTCTATTAGACTCGTTCTTATTTTCTCTTTTATTGCATATCTTCGATTTGAAAATCCTTTATAAAGATATGCAAATTCATTGGTTGAAGGTTGACATACTTTTTTCAGTCAAGACATTTTCTGAACTCAATAAATTTCTTTTTATGCCCAATTCCAATAGTTTCTGCTCTTTTTTTACCAATCTTCTTGTAAAATAACTATTTCTAAATCCATCATCTACTTGTCTCAATCCTTTCTTATTACCAATATTTCCTTAGAGCTCGATCAATTTGAATCAGTTGTTAATATTACTTTTCTCAATTCCTGTGATTTTCCAACAATCTATGAAATGTTCTGGTAGAGGTATCTTTACGCTTCTTTTTGTATTCTCTTCTTTTCCTCTAATGTATGGTAACTTACCAACTATTTCTGTTACAATAGGTGAAGGTTTCATGAAATGTACTTTACCCTTTTCTATACTTCTTCCATTGTCATAATCACCTAATACCACAGGAACGTTATACTTTATTGCATATTCTGGTTCTAGAACTACTTCATCTATGATAATGTCTTTTATCCTTAGGGAGCAAAATGTCTGTTTCTCATCTAAGTATAACTTTTCTGGCAAACAGATCCCTTCTTCTTTGCATAAAACATAGAATCTAAAAAGAACAGAATCACGTAAAATTTTTTGATTCTCCGTTATTCTTGGTGTATAACTTTCTCCTTCTTTAATCTCATCTCTTATATTACACAAAGTTGTTATTATATCATATTTATGTGATAGGTACAGTGGTTTTTCTAGAGTGAAAGCTGGATAACAGTAGAAATTCAATCTTTTAATCTCATTTTCTGATAGTCTATTCGTTCTTATTTTTGTTCTAGCTGATTGTCGTTGCAATGAACTCATTAATTCTCTACTATGTATAAAGTACTCATCAGTTATTAGCATATCTTTTTCTATTTTGCTTAGTATCTCATCATCTTCAGGTTTTAATGTGCATTCTATAAGCTGAAACATTGTTTTTATCATCATATAAATTTTAATAAAACTGCTCATTTTGCTTCATAATGGTAAAAAAATCATGTCTATTTACCCTTAATTTTGAAAGAAAAGAGTACTCAAATTTTACTACTTCTACTTTCAAATTCTTATGCTAAAACTTAAATTGTTCGTTTCAGATTCAATATAAATGCCTTCAAAACTTACACCTTCTGAGTTGGAAATAATCGAAGAAGCTTATAGTATTCTCAAACAGGAATCACCTTTTTTTGATAATCTGATAACTAAGTTTGAGATTAAACCATATTCACCTGCTTGGGATCTGGCCTGTTTTCTCACATACACTCATTTTTCACATATTAAATCTCTCGAATTTACATGGAATGAGTTTTGGGAAAAACGAAGTAATAATCGAGTTTACAGGAATTTACAGTACAGTGTACCCTATTCTTACATTCCCCTAATTGCTGATAATAATT
>BPTO01000244.1 GCA_023705985.1 Candidatus Heimdallarchaeota archaeon
GTAATGAGAGCTGCTTTTAGGGCTAGAAATTTTACTGAACAAGAGCTTTCCAAAGAAGCATCAAATTTCATAAAATTTGCTTTGTCTTTACAAAAGACTAAAATCATCGATACTAAAGAAGTTTCGAAAAAAGAAGAGAAAAAGGAACAATAAAAGAAGAAGACTTTTCTCCTTGTATAATCTCAACTTTGTTGATGTTCATTATAACAGTATTCTATTGGAATGTAAGTATTTTGTAAAATTTCTAGTGGAGCAACAAAACAGCTGTATTCACTAGGAATTATGAACTATTTGCTCTTCAGACAATGATTACAAAAGGTTACGAATTCTTAGTTTTTGATGTCTTAATGCTCATGAGAGAGGAACTAACAGTTTCATGGATTGTAGATAAACGGAAAAGGATCTGTATTATTTGCTAGACCATCGATTATGTACTCATCTATAAGATCCCAATCTGACCAATAATTCCCCAAATTAAGAGAATGATCATACCATAGTGTCGATGTTCCGTAATCATATGCTTGAGATGTTCCTCCTTGATTGTTTAGGTAGAATGTATTTAAGAAAATATGACTAAAGTATGGATATCTAGCTATTCTTACGCCGTAATTTGTATTATTGTAAAACAGGTTAAACTTTGCAGTAGTATATTCAGTTCGAACATAAGAAATTGTTCCTGGACAACCTACTATAATATTTAAACCAATATAATTTTGAATAAAACTATTATTAGCTACTAAATTGTACTTGCTCTCATAGATTTCAATTCCGACATTATTCTCTCTAAGCTCATTTAGCGTTAAAGTATTATTTCTTCCTTTTTCGATATATACTCCACTAAGAGAGTTATTCACAAAAGTATTTGAAGTGAAATTTGTATAGTATGTCATTTGAAAATGAACCCCTCTTTCACAGTTCTCAACAAGATTATTCTCTATAATTCCATAATTTGAACTAAAAATATAGAAGCCATAAACACAGTTGAGAACATGATTGTTCCTTACTTTAGTTCCCAAACTATCAATAACTGCTATACCAAAGTTTATTTCGTTTAACTTTAATCCTTCTACATAGTTATTTTCAACCTTGCAATAATATGAATTATATAAGGAAATCCCCCATCCATCGATAGTTATGAAGTTATCATGGATATGACAATGATCAGAATCTGACAGTGATACACCTGTAAAAAATCCTCCCGTTATTTGATGATCATAGATTTCTACATAATTAGCTTCGATTAGACTTATAGCACTTTGATTAAACCCAATGATTGTATTGTTATGGATTTTGACAGAGCTTTCAACAATTTGGGTTATATATATTCCTTTCATGTTGGCATCAATTAAGCAGTCTCGGATGATGAAATGGTAAGATGTTTGTAAAATTCTAATCCCGTATTTTTCTGAAGTAATGTTGTATTTTTCAATTATTATTGGATCTGTTGCATTTCCTGTTCCTGGAAAAGCATAAGCTAGGAATTCCGCATCTGATTTAATTATTATAGGACCATGGAATTTATAGAATTCGGTAATTGTAGTTTCTTCAGTAGTTGTAGTTTCTTCTGGATCACCATTGGGAGGATTATCTTTTTGGTATATCGAAATGAAAATTCCTCCAGAAATGATAGTACCAAGTATAATGGCAGTTAAAACTATCCTAAATACATTAGATCTAATAAATGAGATTTAAAACACTCTCTTGTTTTTCTTATCTGCATCAGTTAGATTGTTAAAACACTTATAATCTTTTACTAAAAAGAAAATTAAAACTATGGAGAACAAGTCTAATTTAATAATTCAAAAATTAGGGCTCAATTTTTATTAGAGATGATAAAATATCTTCTTGTTCTTTTGTTCGTACCCGTATCTCCATAGTCTTTCTAGAACATCGACAACATTGTAATAAAAATCTTGAACATCTTCTTCAGTTTCTAGCTTAAATGGTAGGTCGTGAGCCTTTGAATAATAATTGAAATACTGATAATCGAAAAAAGGTAGCTCAGGTCTAGAAAATTCCCAATCTATTAGAACAAGCTTTTCATCACTTAGAATAAAGTTGGGAGGAATCAAGTCTCCATGGACATATGTTAGCTTCTCTTGATATTCATCGAGAATCTCTTTCTGCTGATTTATTAGATCCTTCAATTTGTTGATTAGTTTTGTTGGATATCCAAGCTCTGATTTTTCATAAGATTGGACTAATTTCGCATAGAAGAGTACTACATCAGTTTTCATTGCTTTCCTTTTTGTGTCTGATATTTTATGAATTGAATCAATCATTTTTTCCAGCTTTTCAGAGATACTTACATCGAATTTTAGATGATGCAGCTCTGTCCCTTCTACATACTCATAAACAACTATCTCTGATTCCTTCTTCCAAATGATTTTGGGAGCTATTGAACCGTCATATACTTCCAAAGCTTGTACTTCTCTTTCAAACCTCTGTTCATAGTGATAAATTCCATCTTCAGTAAAAATCTTACAAACTGCTAAAGGTTCTTTGTTTTTTCCTGAAATGAGATATTTTTCATTTGTATATCCTGCAACTATAGGTTCCCACTTGAAATATTCTTGATTCTTTAATCTTTGATTGACAGCTATCTCTATCTCTTTTTTTAATGATTCTTGAATCAAAGTGAGATTACCTCTGCGCTTTATTTTTTATCTAATCTCATCCAGAAAGACAATCTCTGCTCCTTCAATCGTTGATTTTTGTACAATCTCTTTTTCCTTAGTAAAGACGGCTTTACTCTTTGTTAATCTAGCTGCAGTAATAGTTGCATTATCACAAAAAGAGATTGCGTTTTTTGCTTTTAAATGTGCTATATTTGTAATAAAATCCCATGATAATGGAATAATATCTAAAGATAGTTCATTAGATCCTGAATACATGCAATTATACGCGTATTCTTCATCATCTGTGACTCTTTCGATTACGTATCCCATTTCTGCTAGATTTATTGCACTAAAACAACCATATTCAGTTTTTCGTTCTATTATATCATTTATAACCTTAAATGCTTCTTCATGATGTTTGTCTTCCTTGATAAAAAAAGCAACGAGTATAGAAGTATCTAAAGCCATTCTCATTTTATTCCCTCTAATCGATATTCTTCTTGGTATATCTCCTTTGGATCTCTTACAAGTTTGGGTTTTCTTCCTGTTCGTTGCTCAACTAATTTCAGAATTTCTTCTGCGTTTCTTGTTTTTTCAATTACTATTTCGGATAAGAATCTTTCTAAAGCACGACGAATAATTTCTGATTTACTAATTCCTTCCTTCTTTGCTAGAAAGTTAAGCTTTGTAGCTAAATCCTTATGAATTCTAAGGGATGAAATAACTATTGAATCAGACATAATATACAATTCACTACAGGTGATATAAACATTATGTCACATGTAGCAGTTCTAGATAAAAAACACATACTTATTCAAGTGAGAAGTCTGTAGGATTGTCAATAACAAACATGTTCATATGAGAATGTTGATAGTAAACAATGTTACAACCTTCATAATTAGGAGATTTGAAAACACATCTGAAAAACGATTGACTATATAAACCTATTAAGGAGCAAATTCAGTTATAAGCGCGAGAAAATACTATTAGGAAACCATCTTCTGCATAACTCTCTTGTGGTTAGAGATAAAGTTCAAATAGCATTGTGATAATAGTCAATGGGTGTTAAGCCTTGAAAAGAGCTCAAATTGAGAGTACTATCCAAGATATTAAGGTATTTGCTCAACAGGATGATTCAATATCTGGAATCATTTTATATGGTTCCTACAATCAGAATGAGTATTTTGATGATATAGATATAGCTCTTGCTTTTCAAAAAGACACTCCAAAGCAGAAGATGTTCTCCAAACGAATAGCGTTTTCTAGTAAGTTTCCTGATTTTTTTGATTTTCAAGTATTAAATTTGCTCCCTCTTGCAGTTCAAAAGGAAGTTCTAGGAGGGAGAGTTCTTTACGAAACCAGATCTCTTTACGACTTAGCTTATCAGATAATACGCGAATTCGAGGATTTTGAGAAATACAGAATCCAATATGTGAAAGGTGTAATGTTTGAAAGTTGAACATATCATAGCCAAATTCGATCAAATTAGAGAAAACGTTCGAATAATAGAAGACAATTTAACTAAAAGCTATGTTGAATTTGAAAAACTAGGTATTGTCAAAGATGGTATTTACAAACGATATGAATATAGCATTGAACTCATAATCGATATAATCTCTTTGATTAATGCAGAGCTAAAATTAGGAATTCCTAATGGAACTAGTGATATAATAGATCAACTTTGTAAGAATGGAATTCTAGATGAGGGAGTGGCAGACATTATCCGAGGAATGAAAGGTTTTCGAAATATCCTCGTTCATCGATATGGAAAGCTTGATGACGAACTTGCATATAGGATTATTGCTGAGAATCTATCAGATTTTCAAATATTAGAAAATCAAATAATGACAGTGCTTAGAAAAATGCAAAAATGAGACAATATTAAGTTTAAGAAGACTCATAAAAAAAGAAAAAATGATGTGATTTTTAGTTCATCAACTGCAATATCAGTCCCTTTTTCGTAGAAGCACCGTAATCAACACTAATGGAATTATAAAAGCAAATAAACTCATTGGAACACTAAAACTATTGTCTACTCCTCTCCTCTTAAAGACTATCTGATAGTTCGTTTCCTCGCTAGTTAT
>BPTO01000245.1 GCA_023705985.1 Candidatus Heimdallarchaeota archaeon
AGACTGTGATGAAACGGAAAGCGTTGTAAGTTATGTGATAAAGAATAAAAGCGTCGTAGGACATTTTCATCTGTCCGATGAATTAAGAAAGGAATCAAAAAGTGTTATTAATTACATAAAGAAAGCTGGAATTGATAACATCTATATGTTGACTGGGGATAATGCTGAAATAGCTTCAACAATAGCTAGAGATTTAAAAATCGATTATCACGCTGAACTTCTACCTGAAAACAAGATTGAAATTGTAGAAAAATTAAGATCCGAACATGGTTCTATAGCTTTTATAGGAGATGGAATCAACGATGCTCCTGCATTAGCTACAGCCGATGTTTCAATTGCTATGGCGCATTCTGATACAGCTGTTGCAATCGAGACTGCTGATATAGTGTTAGCTTCAAATGATTTAGGTGTTTTACCATATCTTTTTGTTCTTAGTACACAAACTCGGAATACGATCAAAATTAATATAGCTGTTTCACTAATAATAAAACTTGTTTTCTTTGTTTTAGTTTTCTTTGATATCACTCAACTATGGATGGCTGTCCTATTCGGTGATATGGGCGCTTCTTTGTTGGTAATTTTGAATGCAATGAGAGTGGGGAGACAAAAAATATTTTTAAGTTAATAGATTAAATTAATAAATTCCTCAAAATATAGAAGAATGTGAAGTGAAATGAGCAAGACAGATAAATCTGTTTCAAAAATAATGCTATATGTATTCATCTCAGTGTTAATAATTTCATCAATTTTTGCTGTAATAATGTTTGGACCCCGTCCTGACACAGAAAGAAGCTTGTTTACATTAACCTTGAGACATTATACTAAAGGCTACGAACAACTGTATTACAGTGATTATGCATTGACAATAGTTCAAGATCTTAGAGAGATAGGGATTGATGCAGAAGATATAGCAATGGACTATGCAACATATCTAGAAACTGTTGTAGCTGACAGAAACTTCGATTTAGCGATTTTAGAAGTAGAAGGTGAAACAGCTCCACATTTAGAACAATTGTTTGGAGAAAAAGCGTCACTAAACTTGTTTAATTTTGTAAACAAACTTGACAATGGTTTACTTTCAAACCTTACAAAAGAAATATCCATGGAACTTGATTACAATACTCGAATTTCTCTTTACCATGACTTACAAGATCATATAATGAGTAATATTGTCCCTATGGTACCTTTGTTTACTCCAGTAAGATCCTACGCTTTCTGGGATAATTTAGTAGGTTTCTCAGCAGAGCTTGGACTATCAAATAGCCTGCCTTATATGTCTTTTTCAGGAATTCATGAAGGACAAGAAACAACTGATATTCTGAAAATTGGTGTTGGTAGATGGTTTACATTAAACCCAATAAGGAACACACAGAATACTGAAAAACTGTTCCTTTCTTTGATTATGGATAAATTGATTGCTGTTGATTCTGAAAGCAAAATCTCAAGTAATGGATTAGTAAATTATTTGGAATATTTGAATGATACAACATTACTCTTACGTTCAAGGCAAAATGTTATCTGGCAAAACGATGTTGATGAAACATTTACAGATGTACCATTTACATCAAATGATACTGCTTTCACATTAGAGTTGTTGAAGAATGTTGGATCTAACATTAATTACGGAATGTACAGCTGGATTAAAGGATATGAAGTTCTTAATTCTACAGATATAAAAATCTACATAGATGGAAACGCAACTACAACTCAAAATGAACCATACACATTTGCTCTAGAAGATCTATCTGTTTATCCCTTACCTGACCATTATTTGAATATCAGCTCATCGATAGCTGACATAGTTCTATCCAGTGAATGGAGCAAATACAGTAGTAATCCGATTGGTACAGGTAAATATCAAGTAAACTTTGAACAAACAGTATCAGAAAATTATCTTGAACTTGATAAATTTATGAAATGGCATGAAACTGGTGTTTTACCAAGTACTCCTGTAAATTTGCAATTCGATAAAATAATGGCAAATACTTATACTAGCACCTACTCTTTAGGTCTTGATTTGGAAGCTGGAATAGAAATTGACTTTGGAGATTTTGGAAGAGATCCATCTTCTATTAAGAATACAATTTCAAGTGAGAATATATTAACTGATTATGCAAAAGAGAATTCAATTATCTTCCTCGCTTTCAATTTAAACAACCCTAATTTTGGTGGGGAGTTAAATTATGAACCTAGCACTGAAGAAGGAATATCAAAAGCTCTTGCGATGAGAAAGGCAATTGCTAGTATTATTGATAAAGTAAAAATGAATGGAGTTCTTCATAATTCAATTTACAATACGACAGATTCTCCAGTATCTATGTATCACACAGATTACTATTATAGCGGAGTACAGAAGTATCCATATAATCTTCAATCAGCAGTGGATTACATAAATCAAGCTGGTTACAATGTTTCTTTACCTCAAGACACAAATACAACAGAGTCGCCTCTTGCTTTTGCATATTCTGTGATAGCAATTAGTTCTAGCTCTATAGGAATTGCGATAATTAGGAAGAAAAAGCGTAAATATTGAGGTTAAATCGACGAATAAAATCATAGAACTAAGATAATTTCAATGATTCAAAGCAGAATAGAAAAAAGTACAAAAATAGTATAAGAAGAATCTTTTGAAAAAACAAAGGAGAATCAATACGTAAAAAGGCCTTAAAATAAAAAAACATCGAAAACAATGGCTAATATGGGTTAGTAGTAGAAAAAAGTTTAAATAGATAATCCGTGTAAGCTTTATTTGGTGGATAAAGGGATTCAAGAAATATTTAAGCAAGGAAATGTAAACTGGACAGAAGGTTGTGCGAAAGCAATCCGATACTCACTCTCCTTCCATGGAGCGTGAAGGAACTTGGTTGACATTTTAAATGGTTTGAACCCCTTTTAGGCTTTTGGATAGACCTCCTAAAAGCCGAATAATCCCCAGAACCAAACGAAAGTTTGGAACAGATTTCTGGTTCTGAACCAGAATCTGCCAGAACCCCCAACCAAAAACTAGGTCAAGAGTATCGTGTAAGAAAATCCCATCTGTTCAGGCATTAATTCCTTGCAAAAATTACTTTTTGTAGATTTGTTATCTGTAATTATTTTTTCGAATATTTCTTTCAAATATAGTAATAAACTTGGAACTATAAGTTTTTAAAGCGGTTTACGACATAAAAAATAGATATTAACTTAAGGTGATTACATGGGTCACGGATCGCTTCAAAAGTCAGGAAAAGTTAGAAAACAAACTCCTAAAGTTACTGCCAAAGAGAGGCATAGTGCAATTCCTAGAAGAAGTCTTCGTAATAAATATGTTAGAAGAATTCAATTGGGTAAATATGCAGGTCAACCTTCAAGTATGGGTTCTAAACGCGTTAGAAGTAGATAATATTTTACCTATTCATTTTTCTGGTCATTATATGAATGACAGAGGCCAAGCTCTAATAGAGATTAAAAAACAGCTTATTGAACAAGGATTACAATCATCAGAAGAGCTTGATAAAATCAAAAGGAAGGTATCAAGAAAATATCATCTCAAAACCTATCCAAAAAACAGTGAGATTCTTTTCATCTGCAATGATAAGGAAAAAGAACAACTTCTACCTGTTCTAATGATAAGAAAAGTAAGAACACTTTCTGGAGTGGCTGTTGTTGCAGCAATGACTCGTCCGTGGGAATGCCCTCATGGTAAATGCATTATGTGTCCTGGAGGACCTGAAGAAGGCAAACCTCAGAGCTACACAGGTTATGAACCTACAACAATGAGAGGGATAAGAAATAATTATGATCCTTATCTTCAAGTGCAAGATAGAGTTAAGCAACTGGAAGCTATAGGACATTCTACTGAAAAAGTTGATGTTATAGTAATGGGAGGAACCTTTACTCATCAACCATCAGATTACCAAGAATGGTTTATTAAAAGACTATTTGATGGTCTTAATGAAGATGATGCAAGTTCTATGCTTGAAGCTCATAAGAAAAATGAGACTACAAAACATCGTTGTGTGGGATTAACTGTTGAAACTCGTCCTGATCAGATTGATAATGAAACTATAGATTATCTCTTGAATTACGGAGTTACTAGATTAGAGATAGGTGTTCAAACTGTTTTTGATGATGTTTTTAAGAAAATGAACAGGGGACATGGTTCAAAAGAAGTGATAAACGCTTTCCAATTAATCAAGGATTCAGGTCTCAAAATAACAGCACATATGATGCCAGGTTTACCTGGATCGAATTTGAAAAGAGATTTAGAAGCATTTCATACTCTGTTTAATGATGAAAAATATAAACCAGATGAGATTAAAATTTATCCTACAATGGTTATACCTGGTACAAAACTATATGAAGATTACAAAAGCGGGAGATATGAGCCTTTAACAAATGAGAACACTGCTTCATTAATATCAGAAATTAAAAAACTTGTACCTCCTTATGTTAGAATAAAACGTGTACTGAGAGATATTCCAGCTCACCAAATTGCAGCAGGTCCAAATAAAAGTGATTTAAGACTTGATGCACAAAGAATTTTGCATCAAGAAGGGAAAAAATGTCGTTGTATACGCTGTAGAGAAATAGGACATTATTTGTATAAAGAAAAAGGTGATTTTGACGCTTCCAGTATAGCCTATGTCCACCGAAGTTTTGCTGCTAGTGGTGGTAGGGAACATTTTTTATCATTTGAAGAAGTTAAAAATGAT
>BPTO01000246.1 GCA_023705985.1 Candidatus Heimdallarchaeota archaeon
TTTTTGTGGAAGCAGATAATATGGGTGTTATTGAATTTTATAAAAAAATTGGATGGCATATTCGATCTGATTTAGTTATGATGAGTTATGTCCCAGATACTAAGCTCTATACAGTAAAGAAACATAAAAAACAAGAAAAATGAGCAAATACTGATCTTTTAAATTTAGTTAGTGTTAGATATCAGACAGGGGTTATCTCAATGTTCAATAAATCTAACAAATCACCCATTTCTTTAATATCATCGACAGTGTTAATCCTTAATGCACTTCTAAATCTACTTGAATTAAATTCAGAGGCAATTTTATAAATCTCTCTTCTTCTCCAAATATCCATTGATGGGTTATAGAACAGGATATTCATTTTATTCTTTATAAAATCGCATATCAAATATGTATCTGCATATTCTAGTTTCTTTCCAATAAGCTCTTTCATAGTTCCATCAGGATTTACGGTGAAAATTCTTGGGATATTACCTTGTAACATATCAACCATTTTAGTTAAAACCTTCTTGATTGAAGCCGCGTTGATTTTATCTTCTTTGCTTAATCCTCTAGCTATCATCGCGAAATAGGGTTCTATCAAACCATAACTATCTAAAACTTCTCTTACTGCAGAACCTTCAAATATTAAATATGCAACGCACAGTCTATATCCAGCTTCTTGGATTCTTTCATCTGTTGAACTTGTTATTTCTGTTTCAAAAGGTATAGCTATAGCTTTTAGATTCTCCATATCAGGTACTGGAATTGGACCTAACATTTTAGGGTTTTTGGAACCATCTACACGACCTTTTGCATCTTGGTTCATCTCTACTAAAGTCATTCCACTCATAACCAATGTCAGAGATTTAGCTTCATCTATACTTGAATTGTTAAATAATATTTCTGGACCGTAATCCTTGAACATACTAAAAATCATTTTTGGTTCTTTTGAAATATTGGGATTTATCATTTTCTATTTCTCCTCATAACTTTCACTATCTGTAATTGGTTGTTGATCTAACAATATAGCTATTTCTGGTATTTTACTTAATATTTCGAATTTCAATTGTTTAGGCATCTCTTTAGTTGGATCTCTTTTCTTTTCTTCAATAAAAGCTTCTAATATTTCTTCTGCTAGAGATTGGGCTTTAGATTCACTATCATTTCTCTCTACAAAGAGAACTACACTATAACCGGATAATTTTCTAATTATTAGTTTAAATGCACCTAGTTTTATTACATCCATAACAGAAGAAGATTCAAAGATTGTTGAAGCCATGATATTTAGTGCACTGATTAAACCACCTAATAATGTACTATCATGTTCTTCAATAGAAGTGTCAAATGTATAATCAAAAACAGGAACACCGCCTTCTTGTAGAACAATTACTCGTTTTGGAGAAACTTCTTCCCTTAAGGGAGTTCGACCAGTTATCCTTGAAATCATCCAGTCAAAAGCTGTATAGAAGTTTTCTCCAGTTAAAACACTAACTGGATATATAGAAACAGAACGGTTTATATCTTCCATTATGACCTGAAACGCAGGATCTTGTAATAAATCAGTAAATGATACTGCGTCAGGCATGTCGATTTTATTAGCTAGAAACAAGATTGGTGTTGATTGAGGTATCTTATCTAATAGACCAAAAATATAGTATGAAGATGATTCGATATGACGTTGAGATTGTATATCCAAAACGAAAACTACACCATCTATTTCCCTTAAAATATCTTGAAAATAGGGACTCTCACGAGTTGTTTCTTCATCAGCTTCCAACACTGAAATAATAGATTTTCCGTAAGCAACATTGAGATAACATGTTAATTGGGAAGGATCATCTTCATCTACAGTTCCAAAAATTAAACGATTAACAACAGTTGACTTCCCTGTTTTCTCTAATCCTAATATAGCTACTTGAGCAATTCTATCCTCTTTAGACTTAATCAACTTATCTCGGATAAACGAAAGATAACTGCTCAACTACTATAACCTCCTTCTACTTCTAGAGGAAACTTACTAAGAAACACTTTTTCCAAATCTTGATCTACTTCTAGGGGGTTTCTACTAAGAAACTCTAAAATACGTATTTGTATTTGTTGAGCTCGAGTTACAGGATCTATTGGATCAATCATTACAGAGAGACAATAAGCTCCTCTTTTTACATGACTAACATGTTTTTTGTAGAGACCTTCAAGTTTTACTGATTGAATGCTATCTTTTGCTTCTATTGCAAAAAGTTTTGTTAGTTCTTTTAATTTTTTATAGTCATTTGCGATTACTGCTTGCGCGTTAGGATTGCCAAAAATTGCTTCCGAAACAATTTTTCCTTCAATATCAGATAAAACAGATGCGCCAATATTTACTTTCCATTGGGTAGCTCCACAAAGAACATTAACCATCCAATCCCAAGCTTCATAGACACCTTGTCCTGTGAGTGCAGAGATTTTCTGCACATTAAATGGACGAAGATTTCTAAGGAATTTATCTAATTCAAACTCCAAATTTATTTCAGATAAATCTTTAGAATTAGGTAAATCACCTTTATTAGCCAAGAATAAAACTGGGCTACTTGGTTTTGCAAAATTTATGTAATGCCAAAATGTTTGTTTTGATTCTTGAAAACGAGCAATATCAGCAGAATCAACAAGGTACATCACACCATCTGCTCGCTCAATGAACTTCTTCCAAAGACTTAATCTGAAAGGTTGGTGACCACCTAAATCAAAACAAGTAAAATTCAAATCCCTATACTGGTAGGATTCGATATTTACACCGTAAGTAGGTCTAACAACTATGTCATCTTTTTTTAGTAGTTTTTTAACAAGTGACGTTTTACCTGCTCTTTCCAAACCCAGTAACGCAATACTAAACTTTGTTCTCCCGACTTCTGGTTTATAAGCTTCATCACGTTTTGGTGACGGCCTTTTACTATCCAGTTTTTCTCTCTTTTTCTTTTCTTGTAGGATTCGCTTTCGGAATTCGTAGAAGGACATTGATTCACCTTTTTAGTTAATCGGGTTCATTCCTTTAATGAAGTAACTATGAACGGATACTAATTATATTGTTTGCAAGTATTTTAACGTTTTCGCTAGTTTCTTCTTCTCAAGAGAATGTTAAAAAATATCAAAATTAGCGTATATAAAAGTTGAGTTAGTTTATCCAAATAGTGGTTTTTAATATTCTCTAACTAAATATAAAGATATTGTCAAAATTCCTAGAATAAGACATATCAAAGCAAAGTTATATTTTCTAGCTACATACAAGAAAAATTCTATTGTTAGATAACCTACTATCGCAGCTACAAGCACAGCAAGTAAAAGCTGCCACCACTCAACAGGTAAAATGGAATCACCGTCAATTAATGCTTTTAGTAAAGTAAGTAAGAAACCTCCCAAGACAGCTGGAATACTCATCAGAAAACTACCTTTTATAGCATCCTTTTTTTCAACAGACATCAAAAGGAGTCCACTCATCGTTATTCCAGATCTACTAATCCCAGGAATAATCGAAAAACCTTGAAGCAACCCACTTGTAACCATTTTTTTCTTACTGATCTCATCTATTTTATTTCCTTCACTGATCTTTTTTCTGGAAATATACAAAAAGATTGCTGTAATTAGCAACGCTATCCCTATTACAAGCATAACATATTCTCCAATTGCAGGAGAATCAATAAAATAATCAACTAAGAAGTAACATGGAACACCAATGATAATCGTCCCAATAGTACTTAAAACTAAAAACAATCTCCATTTGATTGCTTCTTCATCTTTATTTTTAGGATTAACATAAATCCACAATTCTTTACGATATTTCACCACAACTGCAATTAACGTCCCAAGATGTAACCATAACGAAATAGTAAAAGCAACATCTGCTTCTAACTTTAGGAATTCAGTTAATAATGAAACAGTTTGACCACTAGAACTAACGGGTAACCATTCCAATATCCCTTGTAAAACAGCAAAGGCAAGAATTATCCATAGAAGCATACATCACTACGATTAAGGGATGATATTAAAAATTTGTTAATAAAAGAAAAAAACTAGTTTTGTTATTTTATCAAAAACGTTGTAAAAGAAGACTCCTTACTTCAGTTGGGGAGTAGCTACTCTTGTCGAATCCTCCATCTGATATAATGTTCTAATTTCTCCCCTGATTTAACAATTTCTTCGTCTTCTTCTATTTGTTCTATTATTTTTTCTGTTTCGATTTGCAGAATCCATCCATCACCATAGGGATCTGAGTTGATTAAGGAAGGATTTTTTGATAGTTTGTCATTTTTCAAGATAATTTTCCCTGCAATGGGAGCTTTAATTTGGCCTATCCACTTACCACTTTCGTATGTACCCACAATCTGATTTTTCTTAACTCTCTTTCCAATAGGCATTATCCTCACAAATTCTATTTCTCCTGCTTTCTTCGATACATAATCATCGACACCAATTTTTAATATATTATCTAAGACTTCTAGCCAAATATGACCTGGTTCCCTTAACATGTAGTACAAATTATCAGGGAAATAATACTCTTTTATTTTCATCCAAACACCTCACTTGCTAGTTTTAATGCTATCTTTAATTTCATAAGGGGGAAGATTTTCAGTCGGGGTGATATCACCTTTCCTGGATTACAGATTTTTTTTGGATCTATGCTCTTCTTATACGTTTTGTAACTCAATAATTGTTCATT
>BPTO01000247.1 GCA_023705985.1 Candidatus Heimdallarchaeota archaeon
TATTTAATATTTGGTCACGTACTGTCACATTAGTACAATTGACTAATATTAATTGCCCATAAACTGGTTCAGCAATGATCGTAGAGTCAAGGTTAGTGTAAAAACCTAGTTTTTTCCCATTCACCCAATTATTCTCGACTGTATATAATAGGTAAGAATCAATAGTATATTCATCTATACGCAAACCACAATTAGTAAAAGTGTTGTTGGCAACCGTAGAACCACTAGAAGAGTAAAGATAGATGCCGTACATGTAGTTATTGTTGCACGTATTGTTAATGACATTCGAAATACCAGAAAAGGAAAGAGAGATACCTTTGTTATTGTTGTCACACGTGTTGTTGGCAACCGTAGAACCACTAGAATACAAAAGCCAGATGCCATATTCGTTGTTGTCGCACGTGTTGTTGGCAACCGTAGAACTACCAGAATGGTAAAGTGCGATACCTCTGTGGTTATTGTTGCTGCACGTGTTGTTGACAACAGTAGAAATACCAGAAGAGTAAAGATAGATGCCGTCATCGATATTGTTGCTGCACGTGTTGTTAACAACTGTAGAACTACCAGAAAAGGAAAACCAGAGGCCTCTGTTGTCATTACTGTTGCATGTGTTGTTGGCAACCGTCGCACTCCCCGAAGACTGAAGCGAGATGCCTATGCTGTTATTGCTGCACGTGTTGTTAATAATAACTGAATATGTACAGGAGTAGAGAAATAGACCAATTGAAGCGTTATTTAATATTTGGTCACGTACTGTCACATTAGTACAATTGACTAATATTAATTGGCCATAAACTGGTTCAGCAATTATTGTTGAGTCAAGGTTAGTGTAAAAACCTAAGATTTTCCCATTCACCCAATTATTCTCGACAGTATGCGAGAGATAAGCATCAATGGTATCTTCGACTATTTTTAAACCACAATTAGTAAAAGTGTTGTTAGCAACCGTAGAACTAACAGAATGCCAAAGCAAGATGCCATATTCGTTGTTGTCGCACGTGTTGTTAATGACAGTTGCTGTACCACCCGCTACATTTCTGATAGAAATACCATACTCTCTTGCGTCAACATAGCAGTTACGAATAATGAAATATTTCGTTGTACCTCTAATATAAATACCTTCATCACTTGTTGTTGTGATATTGTAACCATCAATAAGATAAGGATCCTCAGATGTTCCTGAGCCTGGAAAAACCTCAAACTCACTATCAGAAGTAATTGATATTCGATCATGAGGAGTCAACTCTAACGAAGTAGGTCGATAATTATTCTCTTCAGCAGTTATTTGTACATTGATATTCAATGCGCTGATTGCCAATGTCAGTATTAGTAGAATTAATATTATTTTCTTTTTCACTAAATCACACTTAATTAAACTCTTTATCGAATATATATTTTGTGCAATAGATTCTTCCAAAAGTGGTTGAGTTTCTTGATTATATTAGTAACTCTAGCGACCATCGTTAGTTTTTATTATTTTATCTGAAACTTTTTATTGTTAATTATTACCACTTCAATATGAGTAAATTCGATACGAGAGCTTTAATTGACTACGCAATGGGAAGGAGAAAAGCAGATATTATATTGAAGGGAGGAAGCGTTGTTAATGTTTATACAAGGGAAATAATTGAATCTGATATAGTAATAGCTGGAGGAAAAATAGTTAATATTGGTAAGGATTCACAATTATTTGAGGGTAAAAATACTCTTATTATCGATGTCAAAGATTCCATTGTTTGTCCAGGATTAATAGAATCTCACATTCATATCGAATCTTCAATGTTCACACTTTCTGAATTTGCCAAAGCAGTCATCCCTCATGGTACTACCACTGTAGTAATAGATCCACATGAACTAGTTAATGTTGTAGGCACTAAAGGGTTGAAAATCCTTTTCAAAGAAGCAAGATTATCACCTATTAGGTTTCTAATAGAAGCTCCTTCTTGTGTACCTTCTCTTCCTGGTTTTGAAACATCAGGTGCGGTGTTAAACTCAAAGAAAATAAGGAAACTTATTAAAAGAAAGGAAATTTTTGCTCTTGCCGAGATGATGAATTATCCTGGGGTATTTTTAGCTGATGATGATGTGATTGCGAAAATAAATGCATCCAAGGAAGCTGGAAAGATAATTGAGGGACATGCTCCCTTACTGAAAAGCAAGGAATTACAAGCATATATTGCAGCTGGTATATCTTCTGATCATGAAGCAACAACAGCGGAAGAAGTACTTGAAAAACTACGATTAGGAATGAAACTGCAGATAAGAGAAGGTTCCTTCGCTCGAGATTTGGTCAAAATCTTTGAAGGTTTTAGGAAAAGTAAGATAGACACTCGGAACATTCTCATTGCTTCAGATGATCGAAATCCATTAGATCTAACAGAAAAGGGACATCTGGATTACAGTTTGAAACTGTTAATTCAACAAGGAATTGATCCTGTTGAAGCGATACAAATGATGACAATTAATACTGCTACTCATCTAGGGTTGCAGGATGAAATTGGAGGTATTGCACCAGGAAAATGTGCTGATATAGTTGTTTTCGATAATCTAGACAACCTTTCCGTTTCAATAGTTATAGCTCAAGGAAAAATTCTATACAGAGATGGAAAGATTAAATATGAACAACCAAAGTTCAACTATCCTAGCCAGGTCTTGAATACTACAAAGAATCTTCAAGTTCCTACAGAAGATGAACTAAAAATTCAATCCTCCTCAATAGATAAAGCCAATGCTAGAGTTATAGGTATAAAAGAAAAATCACTAATTACTGAAAAGCTTGTAGAGGATCTAGAAGTAAAGAATGGAATGGTTCAACCAAGCATAGAAAAGGATATTCTCCCTCTTGTAGTTATCAATCGTCATACTAAAGAAAGAAACATCGGAAAAGCTTTCATTAAGGGACTAGGCATTAAGAATGGTGCAATTGCAAGCACAGTAGCTCATGACAGCCATCAACTAATCTGCGCAGGAACCGACTATAAGCTAATGATTAAAGCAATTAATGAATTAAAAATCTCAAAGGGTGGACAAGTAGTAGTAACACCTACCAGCACAACAATTCTTCCACTAGAGTTTGCAGGTATAATGAGTACATTACCATTAGAAGAGTTAGTTGAGAAATTTAAGAAATTGCAAACAGCTGTAATGGAAATAAAACCCATAGTATCGGAACCCTTTATGGCTTTAGCTTTTGTAGCTTTACCAGTAATCCCTCACATAAAGTTAACAGACAAAGGACTGTTTGATGTAGATGAATTTCGAATAGTTGATCCTGTAACTTAAAACCTGTAACATTTTATCTTGTTTTTTACTAAACATTACTAAATCTAATTATTTTTTTGTTTTATCTTGCAAAGTGAATTGAGGAAATACGGTGCAATATATGACCAAACCTTTTTTATTTACTTAGTTATTATTGTTTAGGCAGAAAAGATGGAGAAAAAATCTATTATTGTAATTGGAGGCGGGATAGGAGGATTATCTGCAGGAATTTATGCACAGATGAATGGCTATGATGCAATAATTTTCGAGAAAAACAATGTCACTGGTGGTTTAGCAGCATGTTGGAAAAGAAAGAACTTTCTTATCGATGGTGGTATTCATTTTATTACTGGATACAAGCCAGGATGTTCTCTCTACAACGTTTTTTCAGAAGTCGGGATTCAGAATTTGGAATATATCGATACTGGCGTATATGCTAGATTTGTTGATGAAACAAGTAACAGGTATATTGATGTTACAGCTGATCTAAATAAGTTTCAGAGAGATCTCACTTCTCTCTTCCCTGAAGATAAAAAAGTGATTAAACACTTCATCAAAGGAATTAAAGGAATGAGCAAATCTGATATTAGTGATTTTGGTTTTAGAAAACCTGCAGAATTAATGAGATTTACTGATTGGGTAAAAGAATTGTGGAGAGTAAGGAAATCTTTACGGTGGTTTGTTGGAAAATCTCTCAAATCAGTGAGAGAGTATGTAGATAAGATTCATGATTCTATGCTAAAAGAGTTTTTTCTTCATATGTTCCTGCCTGACGTTCCAATGGCATTCTTGTACATGATTCTTAGTTTTGTATCTCAAGGACAATTGGGGCTGCTAAAGAATGGGTCATCCAATCTTGTAAGTGCTCTTGCGAAAAGATACTTAGATTTAGGTGGAAAAATAAAATACAATTCTAAAGTTACAAAGATAATTGTTGAAGATAACAAGGCAGTTGGAATTGAACTAGAAGATGAATCTCAGGTTAAAGCGGAATACATAATCTCAGCGTGTGATGGATATACGACAATTTATAGCATGCTTCGTGGAGAATATACTGATGAAAGCATAGAAGAGAGATACAAGGAGTGGGATGTAGTTAGACCTTTGATTGTTATTAGCTATGGTGTAGATATGGAGTTCAATAAGGAAAGGTGGTTAACTATTTACAAATCAAATGAGAATATAAAAGTAGGAGATAAATATGATAATTTGATTACAATCCGATGCTTTAAC
Source organism: Candidatus Heimdallarchaeota archaeon (assembly GCA_023705985.1). GTDB lineage: Archaea > Asgardarchaeota > Heimdallarchaeia > Heimdallarchaeales > Heimdallarchaeaceae > 18H4-34. Next base: position 4,495 of record BPTO01000247.1, read on the forward strand.
TATAGTCCTTCTTTCGCACCAGAAGGGAAAACAGTTGTCCAAGTAATGTTTGAAACAAACTGGGAATATTGGTCCGAATTAAGTGAAAATAGGGTGAAATACAAAAAAGAAAAAAAACAATTAGTATCTGAAACATTAGCTT
>BPTO01000248.1 GCA_023705985.1 Candidatus Heimdallarchaeota archaeon
CTAATCACCATGTTTTTGTTCATTCGTTTTCCATCTCCTATACCCATTCCATTTTTTCTATTCTCATTCCCAAATAATTGTTAGACGTAGTAATTGTTGATATAAAACACTTTCTGAGATGTATTGTTTTGGTATTTTCTTAATCTTTTTTTACCATTTTGAAGCGAAATAAGCGTTTTTAAATATTCTATTGTTATAAAAGTTTATATAATTTATAGTTCCTACATTGTTGATGATTAAAATGTCTAAAGTAGTATTATTAGAACCTGAACTGCATAGAAATTTAAATATCCTGAGAGCTGCTAAAGGTTTAAAGAGTTTCAATGAAGTTATTGAATTCATTTATGCCTTTTATTACAAAAGAGAAGTCGAAGGTACAGAGCTCGAAAAAATAGCCGTAGCAACCGCAAAGGGGCAAGAACAATGACACTAAAAGAAACATTTGTAGCACAAATTTATTCCAAAGAGGAAGAAGGAATAAAAGGAATGAAAGAAGGTTACAAAATCTTTGTTCCTGAACATTATGACTTTAAAAAAGGGGATTTAGTTCGTGTAACTTTAGAATTTATAGAACATCAAAAGGAGAAGTGAAAAGAAAATGGAAATGGTAGAATTACCTGTAAACAAAATCATCCCAAGCGTTTTTCAACCAAGAGAAACCTTTGATAAAGGAGAATTACAAGAACTAGCTGACTCTATGAAAGAACATGGATTGATCAATCCTATCTCTGTAAAAGAGAATGGTGATGGAACATATCAGATCATAGCAGGAGAAAGAAGATGGAGAGCATCTAAATTTGCTAAAATGGATAAAATCTATGCCATAATAAGAACGGTAACAGATGGAACGCAGAGATTAGAGTCGCTTATAGAAAATGTTCATAGAAAGGATTTGAACATGATTGAGAAAGGAAGAGGAATGATTGAGATATTCAAAGTACACAGAATAGATATGAAACCAAAAGAAATATCCAATATATTACAGAGAATAAGACACAAACGACCAATTTCTGGTCAAGAAGAAAAAATCTCTGAAATATTGGAAAAAACCCACGTTAATCCAAGAAATATAGAATATTGGCTAGATTCTATCTCAGCTGATGAAGATATTATTGAAGATCACCTTAAAACACCAGAGCGAGAAAGGATATCAGATACAGTCATAGCTCGAGTTGCATCTATTAAAGAACCAGAACTTCAAAAGAAAGTCTATACTAAAATCAAAAAGCAAGATATGGGACAAAAACAAGCAAGTAAATTTGTTACTGGAATTAAAAAAATGGCTAAAGAGAAACCCAAAGTTGCTAAAATGGTTCTTGAATCTGATTTACCTATAGATATAGCTGAAGAAATTCCTGAAGAACAAGTTATTATTGACATTCCCGAAGAAGATTTAAAAGAAATGGTTCAAAAGATCGATGAAGGTAAGAAAAGAACATCAGAGATTAAAGATCAACCTATTGTTCAAGAACGTATTGCTCATAATGAGAATCATTCCAAACATCTAGTATTCCTGACTTTATCCGAAAAAGCGTTTTGCCCATTTTGTGGTAAAGATGGAAAACATCTTCGATGGATCTGTCATCCTGAAAAAACGCTTCCTGAAGCACTTGAACAAGCAAGTGTTAACTTCGCTGAAGCTACTAAAAGAGAGGATATCGATAAACGTTTTGAAAATGCAATAGGAAGGGTGATAAAAAACAAATGAATTATCAGCCACCTAAATGCTTTAGAGAACGAAAAGAAAGATGGACTGTGGGGGGGGTTGATGCCCTCCCTCTTGTTCATCTTCAATCAGCATTAGATGGCAAACAAGAAGTATATAGTTTAAATGCCCATGTTAGTACTGTTGAACTTACAGGAAAACAAGAAGATAACTTACCTCATCTAGATTTATCTTTCAAAAAATCAACTATGCTTCAGAATAGAACTTTAGTTACAATTGGTTCTGAGGATCCTCGAGAACAATTCAGGAAACCAATGAGAGAAGTTTTTGATGATATAACAAAGACCCTAGGTATAGAACAAGCAGTAATAGAAAACTGTGGTGTCGTTCATCAAAACAAAAATATGGCCCATATAGACTGTTTAGATGGCATTCAAGAGATTTATTCTCATCATCAAAGATATAGTAACAAATCAAATATTATTGCAAGAACTCTCAATTTCAGAATCGCCAATCCTAGAAGAATGATTATACCTGAACTATTCAAACGTGGAGTAATTAGTACTCCTCGAGATGAGATTCTTAAAAGATTAAGAAGTATTATGGCTACAGATTATTTTGAATTTGATGATTCTAGCAAAGGTTATGACATGCTCCATCCTAAAGCTTTAGAAGTTCAAAAATGCCTAAAAGGATCAAAATATTGGAAGTTTGTAGCTGTTCCAGAAAGAACAAGGCTTTTTTCTAATAGTAATGCGGTTACTAAAGCAATCTATATGTATAGAATAGACGAACTTGGAGAATTGTTCGCCTTCTAAAAATTAATACAAGTTTCAACCATTGCCAAATTTGCATAATCGTTTTCACTAGTTTCAAGCAATTTTCTTCCCTTTTGTAACGGTACGCATTTTGCGTACTGTTATTCCTTTGGGTATTTTCTTCTCTTTTTTTTACCATTGTGAGATAAAACCGAAACTCACAGTTTGTGGGTATTAAATACTGAAAACTTATTCTTAGGCTAATGCATGCACAACTGATGACAAGCAATGAAAACGATAATTCGATCTAAATTTTTCCTGCATTTCTTAAAATATCATGTTCCTTTTTAATCAAAAATCGCAACATTTCAGAACTATTTTTTAATCCATAATGTTCCTTTAAATCTTTAAACATCTTTAAAAGTTCATCATCTAATATGGTTCTTAAATGTCCTTGTTTGCTCAATATTCTATCACCTCTTCTATTAGAAATTCATTTCTTTCAAACAAAATTCTGGATAGTAGGGATTGATATCTTTCATCTTTTCCCTTTCATTTTTTTTATTACAACTTTAATATTAAAAGAAATAATACAAAAATCTTTCCTATCATTATATTTATGATATTTTCAATTTTCTCTGTTTCTTAAAGAAGAAGATAGAATTTATTATATTTTATGTTAAAATAATTATTCCAAATAATTAAATTGTGGAATAAAGAAGCGAATTCTACTGTTTTAGAATGATTTAAAATGTTTTAGAATGTTTTAAAATGTTTAAGAATGGTTTAGAACAAATAAATGTAGTTCTTTTTGTTTATAGAAGTGTATATAACATCAATTGGAAATCATATCATATAACAAAAAGATTATATAATCTGATTAATATTTTTAAAACAATTGTAACACAACAACAAAAGTTACAGTTTAGGATGTTATAGAAATGAGAAAGGAAAAACCAACTGGTAAAGAAATATCTGAAAAGAGTAAGGAGATTAAACTTGATAAAGAAAAAACTACTGAAGAAAAATTTGAGGGTAAAAAAATAAAATTTACACCATCCATACTCGAGCCAGAATCAATGGAAGATTTAGAACAAGGACAAGTTATCGGAATTCTTGATCATGAAATTGAAAGAAAAGGGAAACTTCCTCCAGGAAAATACAACATTTTTATCGCTAAAGTTAATGGAGAATGGCAAGGATACGCTGAATCTAATGGCAATATTGACATAGAAGCATCGAGTGTTACTGTAAAACGTCATCATTGGGGAGACTGTAAACATAAAAAACCTAGTTTTAAATTCAGTAGAATTTGTGTGACAGTTTGCATTAAACCTGTTCTATTTTTCTGTCTTGTGTCAGTCACAGTTTGTTCCTGAATTTGGGTATTTTCCCATTTTTTTTTACCATTTTGAAGTGAAACCGAAACCTATAGTTAATTATTCTATCCTATCGTTTGTCAGCTACTGGTAGTGGTGGTCGTAAGAAAGAACTTGTTCAAGCGATGGATTCTTGCCTAACCCAAATTAACAAGTTCCTACAAATACCACCACTTTTAGTATTTTCTTTATCTTTTTTTACCATTTTTCGCTCACTCTAGAAATCTATCACTTTAAATAATGGAATAGTATACTTCTACAGATAAAAATGGATGAAGAACCTTATTTCGAGAAGCTGGAAGAACTACTCGAGAAATTGGGAAAACAACCAAGTATCCCTGACATGTTGGATGTTTCAGATAAAATTAGTAGAGTATTTGATAGGTCAATTAAATCTTCAGACTTAGAATACACATCTGATGAAGAAGATCTACAAGTTGAACGTAAGAAATATATAAGATTAAGAAAAATAATGAAAGAAGCTTTTCAGACAATCCAAAAGGAAGGGTGGGGAAGCGGTTTAGGTGAACCTTATATCAAAGAAATAGAAATGGAGTTAAATAATATCCAAAAGCGCATAGATCAAACACAAGAGGAAATTGATATCCTGGCTAAAGAACTTAGCCTTAAACATGCTCTAGAAGATAAAGAAATGAAAAAAGAAGAATTACAAATGGAAAAAAAAGGATATAAAATTTCATTGCTACAGATAATAATCACTTTGATTCTTTTTGTTTGTGCATATTTTTTAGGTAAATATACTTAGGTCTGCATTAAACCAAACAATTCAAATAGAGATAGAGTTTTATAC
>BPTO01000249.1 GCA_023705985.1 Candidatus Heimdallarchaeota archaeon
GATATCTTGGAATAATAATATAGTTTTAAAACATTTTAATAATATTAAACAGACGATTCAAGAAAAACTAGTACCACTAGATATCCGTCCAATTAAGAACACCGATATAAAAGAGGATTTAGTTACATATTCTTGTGTTCAACTTCTGAAGAAATCAAAATTCAAGATATTAGCTGTAAGTTATCCAAATGCGCAAGGAGATAGGTGTGTTCTAATAGGATCAGGATTAAATACTCAAAGAAAATATATAGATATTATCTCTATAGCAGAAAAAGATGTGGAATTTGATATTTTCCTACAAGAAAATAAAGATAGTATTAATAAAAAATCTGTAATGAATGATGTAGCTAAGTTGAAAGAAATTGTGGATAACTATCGTCCCAATTTACAAGATTTGATTAAGGTGATTTATAAAGGAGATTCTCAGCTTTCATCAATTTTCATTGGTATCGGTGGTAAAACAGCTAAGGACGTAAAATCCTATGAAATAGATTACATAATGATGATCAGAATAGAAGAAGGTGTGGATGAAAAAATCAAAGTTAATTGGCAAATAGGTTTGGTGAATATGGATTTGGTAGATTATTTCTGTTCAGTTTTAAATGAAAATAATCGTTTGAGTGGTACTCTAGAATTACCTTCTCGAATTTATATTCCAGTATAAGTAACAATAAAAATATGTTTTTTCCCTTAGTACAATCTGTTATCTCTACAGAAATAGACGGAATAAACTATTAGGAGACGGAACTCAAATAAAAATGGAGATTTTTGGAATCATTCTCGTATCTTTTCTTCTAAATTATAACTTAATTTAATCTTTCGTTCTAATAACCTCCATTACAAAAAGTAGGACTTTCCAATAAGGCCTCTTCTTGCCCATCGAATATATCTTACGAGAAGGTCCTAACAGATTATTCTTGAATTTAACGCCTTAAAAATGGGGTTAACTATCTTCTTGTAAGGTCCTAAAACAATTTCATTATGATTCGGCACAAAAAAACTATCCGATTCTTCTTTTTAACTTGATATTTATATATGGTTGCTCTAATTTGTTATATATGGAGACAATCTTGCGTCTTGCTGATGTTTTAAATATGCTGGAACAAAAGAAAGATACAATTCATTCCTATGGCGTAAAGAACATCGGTGTATTTGGATCCTTTGCAAAAACAGAACAAGATATTACTAGTGATCTGGATATCTTGATTGAATTTAGAGAAGGGATGAAAAGCTTTGACAATTATATGAACCTACGATTCTTCTTAGAAGATTTATTTCAATTGAAAGTTGATTTAGTAATAAAAGGATCCATCAAACCAGCATTAGAACCATATATTCTTGGAAGTGTAATCTATGTCGAGGGAATATAAACTCTATCTAGAAGATATTCTTGATTGTATTGAGAAAATTGAGAAGTACACAGCATCACTAAACTTTGTAGAGTTCTCTTCAAATTCGCTCGTTCAAGATGCTGTAGTAAGAAATTTAGAAATCATTGGAGAGGCAGTAAAAAACATCCCAATGGAAATAAAAAAATTGAAAGAAGATATTAATTGGAGACAGATAGCTGGATTAAGAGACATAATGATTCATGCATACTTCACTTTGGATCTTGACATTATTTGGGAAATTAAGCAAGATAAGATTCCTGAATTAAAAATAAAAATTAAGGAACTTCTTGACCAGTTCTGATTAAGGCTATCTATACTTCTTAATTCTTTCATTTCTTTCTCTTTCCTTATTCTTAATCTTAAATTCTAGGGGGACCTGCTTGTATTGTCTCAAATACTTCTTCCTTTGTTCCAGGACTCACATCCTCTAACCACCAAGTTATCCCTGCTTTAGCAAATTCTCTTATTCTCTCCTTCCGTTTTTCCATGTCATCAGTTGCTTTTTTACCAAGACATACTATATCAAAATTATCCATCCCCTCCTTTCTGTTTTCACTGATGAATCTTTTTATCTCTCTTATTTCATCTAGTTCAAGATACATATACTTGCTATTAAATGGCATAACCCCATCTAATTTAGCTGCGCGAAGGAATGGCTTTTTGTTTGGCCACGATCCTGCACCCCATATTGGGATCCTCGGGGTTTGCAGTGGTTTTGGTTTAAAACATACATCTTTAATTTTATAATACTCACCCTCGTAGCTAAAAGCCTCTCCACTCCATAATTTTTGTATAATCTCTAAGCTTTCGTCTAATTTCTTAGCACGTATACGACCATCTACTTCTTCTCCAAATGCTTCAAATTCCCTTTCTGGATCATATCCTAAGCCTACTCCCAAAACAAGTCTTCCATCTGAGAAATGATCCAGAGAGACAGTTTCTCTTGCAATTTTCCATGGTTTTCTTCTGGCTAAGGGTGTCACATATGTCACTAATCTAAGTTTCTTCGTTTTTCCTGCTATAGCAGTTAGTGATATCCAAGGATCTATCACAGGAATTACAGGATCTTGTCTGGAGTGGATTAGATCCCAAATGAAAAGACCATCCCAACCAGAATCTTCAGCCATTTTAGCTATTTCTACAAAATCTTTTACTGAACTGAAAATTTCTCCACCATTGGGTGTCCCAATACCATATTTTAGTTTAGAATTCATAATATCAAGGAACAAGATACGTTTTAGAGTATAAATAATTTGCTGAATTCAGTTTTTTTCTCACATATATTGAGTTACAACTAGATACTAACTAACTGTGGCATTCATTTTATATAACTTAGAAATTCAATCACATGTGGAAGAATTAATCTTTTTCATCTAATTTCTGTTCTTTTTCCTATAAATCTTTTTTCCGATCAACACTATAGGTACTGAAATAAGAGTGAAGAAAACAATACTTCCTATTAAAAATATGTTTGAAAATCCTACTTTACTTATTATTGGATCATTGATTATTGGAGATAAGAAAGCTCCTAGAAATAAAGTTGAAGTTAATATGCTTAATGCTCTCCCTCTAACTCTTTCAGGTGTATCTTTCACTGTCCAAATGTTTACGTTAGGAAACATAATCCCCACTCCTAATCCTGATAAAACTAATCCCACAATAAAAACCCAATAAGCTATTGCAAACATAAGAATTAGATATCCAGATCCTATAAGAATAAAAGAAACAATAAAAATCGTTTCATGGGGTACTTTTTTGTACAATTTTATAAATAGTTTGATAATGTAATACTACGGGTTTTTATAGGAAAATAAAGATAAGAAAATGAAGCAAACCAAGGGGGGAAAAAGCACTTCGAGAAGAATGATTGAGAAGACTATCCCGTTGGTTTTAAATCCTGGAAAAGAAAAAAAGAAATACTTGAATACAGCACAAGCAAAGATTGTATCTTTTGCTAATCAACTCCTACCATTCACCAATCAAGCCAAATCTCTAAACCAATTTCACCACCTAGTTTACCGCAAACACAAGTATCTTGGCATTCAGAGCCAAGTACAGGAAGCAGTACAACGGAGAGTGTATGTTGCTAAAAAAGCTAAACTCTTCCGTAACCTTCCACTTGAGTTCAATTTTCCTCGAAGTGGAAACCTTAAATTTACCTCTCAAGGGCACCCCATCCTCTCTCTCTCACCTTTAAAGAAGCGTACAGCCTTCCCCGTTAAGATGAACGGAGGATGGTATCGTCTCCGAGACCATGCGAAAGGGGGATGGGAAGTTCACAGTTGTATTGTATTCAAGAATAATCGTCAGTGGGTAGCACATCTGGTCGTTCGTCGACCTCTTCCCCCCGTCCAAGAGGTGGAAGGAACCATCGGAGTGGACATAGGAAGGAAAGTAGCAGCAGCTTACACTCTTAATCATCCTTGTTTTCCTCTGGTGGAACAATATCTTGGGAAGGATCTGGCTTGGAAACAGCATCAGTTTCTTAAAAGACGAGCATTGTTACAAAGACATGCTAGTCACGGAAGTGTCAGTGCACGGCGTGCACTCAAAAGGTTAAGATATCGTGAAAAGAATTATGTTCAAACCCGTTGTGCGCAGATCGCACATGAAATAGTAGATTTAGCAGTTCTCACTCGTTCTGCTATCGTAGTTGAAGATGTCACCCATCTTCGTAAAAAATGGACCAAACAAGCAACAAAAGGTAAACATGGAGCTAAAAGGACTCGCAGACAGTTGAACAAGTGGCCGTACAGAGTGTTGTTGTACAAACTTATACGTCTTGCTCAACTCCATAATATCCCGGTTATCCCGGTTCACCCCCATTTCACCAGTCAAACCTGCTCTTGTTGCGGGAAGAGAAGTAAACATTCACGTACCACTCGCAACCTCTACAGGTGTCACTTCTGTGGATTCGAAGTCCACGCTGATCGTAACGCTTCTCGTAATATCTCCCTCTTAGGTAAGTATCAGCAAGGTTTGAAGTTGTTTAGTCCCTGGCATTCCTATCTACCTGTTCCATATGAGCGGTTAACCTCGTGTTATCCAGTTTCTGTGGTTGAGGTGCCCTCGACCACCTCTAACGGCACTATGAGCGGTTCAATCCCCGTTGATTGACCTGAGTGCAAGATTATTGTATCAAGAAATTGTACCAGTACTTGAACATGAACTTTTCTTACCACCTCACCTCCTCTAGAGCG
>BPTO01000250.1 GCA_023705985.1 Candidatus Heimdallarchaeota archaeon
TTCTACTTCAACTTTTTTTTGTAGATTCTGTAAAATATTCTGGATTTTTTGTTTATTGACAAAAGAAGGTAACCAATTGACTGATTTAATATCCTTGTCGAATTTTGAAATAATTTCTGCTAGCTTTTCTTTAATCTTGGGAGCAGACTCTATATAACTTGATTTTATCTTAGAGATAATTGATGTTGCTCCATGTATTAGTGGTTTATAAATCGGTGTTTCACCACCACAATATGGACAAAATTTACTCTCACTAGGTATTGCTCTTTCACAAAAACGGCACTGTGAAATTTCTATCACCTTTACTATTTTCTTTCTTTCTTAATTTGACATTGGGGGCAGAAAAACCAACTACCTCCAGTTGGTGGATAATATCGATGCATTCCTAAACCACAATTTTCACATACTTCAGTAAGATCCTCAAATTCAAGCGCAATCTGTAGGAAGTCGTGTGTTTCAAAATAGTATTTAGCGAACTTTACTGTTTCAAGCATCACATCAGCTTCTTCAAGATCGATAAGAGTCCCGTGAACTTTATGAGTACCAATATAATTAAAAGCTTGTTGAGGTTTCAATCTACCATCAGCTAGTGGATTGCTTGTGACATAGATATTTTCTGTTGAGTTGACAATCATCTCAAGCATACTTCTATTTTGCAGTCCTATACCTAGCATGTTGAAGGGGAAAAGGTAAACACGTATTTCAGGAATAGAAGTAATATAAATAGAGACTGTACCTATTGGTTCTATGGTATAAATGCCTACGTTCTCTGTGTATTTTGAGATATTTGAAGAATATTTCTCTAATAAACTTATATCTTTTTGATCAGTTATTGAGAAATCTAAGAAAATTACTTTAGGTCTGAATTTAAGACCTTCTAACAATTTAACAAGATAGTCGAGTTTCTCGTATTTTAGGATTAACATTTTAACAATTTTAGGATACTCTTTGTGGAATAAATTAAGTACCTCTACAAATTCCTCGTTATAAAGATAAAATAATACTCCTTCTGATCCTGCTGTTATAGATCTTTTAAGAATTTGAAATAATGCGTCACGGTCTTTAACCGGGTGTTCTTCGGGAATTCTATTGTAATCAGAGTACTTGATTGACCCAACAATTATCTTTGGGATTTGTTTTTTTAACGTATCAAAATTACTCATCTATCTCAAAACAAAATATACTAACTGGTTATTAAATCTTATCGGAAAAAAGAGTGAAAGGAGTTAACTATTTTTGTATTCTACTCCAAAACCACCTTTAGGATAATGCCAGTCAACACTACCATGAGGACACACAATACGACAACTTCCACATTCCAAACAGGGAGCATAATCAAAAATTATTGGACTATCTACTTCTTCTCCTTCTGAGAATTTATAACAGTTTGCAGGACATGCATACACGCAATCGAATGTCTTGCATTTTCTGCATATTTCCTGGTTTACGGTAATATGCTCGTAATTTTTATCTGTTGTCAATTTTGTCAAAGATAGTTTTTCATCAATAGTCATTATTTTCTCTGTTTTGCTCATATTGATCGCCATCCTCCTATTGCATCTTTAATGAGACTGAGAATATTCATCGTTTTCAAAACATAACCAACAGCTGTTTTCACTATCCTTTTTCTAGGTTTACCAGTATTTATAAGTAATTTTTCCATTAAACCAGTTATCAAATCTGGATATTTAGTGAAGATTCTGTCAGTATCAAGGAATTTAGCTGCTCTCTTGAAAGTTTTCAGATCTTTATAAACGAAGCTTTTCTTCAGCTTATTCTCATATATCTTCGTCCCATTCGAAGAAAAATCACCCATTTTTAGAATTTCTATAGCTGCCTCTCCTGCTATTTTTCCAGCTTCTAGAGCAAAATTCATCCCCTCTATGTATAATCCAGCGTTTAACAGCATTCCCGCTGCCTCTCCTGCAACTAAAACTCCATTTCCGTAGAGTTTAGATATATGTTTGAATCCCCCTTCAGGAATCGTATGAGAAGAATATTCGATCATCTTAGCGTCTTGTATCAGTTTTTGGATATAGGGGTGTGTTTTAAATTGCTCAAAAACATCTGTGGACTTTAGTTTCTTTTTGGTTAGTTTTTTTAGGTTCAAAATCAACCCAAAAGAGAGTGTGTCTCTATTAGTATAGAAGAACCCTCCACCAGGAATACCTTCTGCATAACCAATCATTTCATTACTAAATCCTTCATTTTTCTCTAACCCATATCTTGATTCTATAACGTCACTAGGTAGCTCGTAGGTTTCTTTTAAAGCCACAGCATAATGTTCAGGTTTTGGAAATTTAGCCAACCCAGCTTTTTCTGTAAGTAAAGCACTAGAACCTTCTGCAATTATAGTAAGCTTAGATTTTATTATATCGTCCCCAGATTTAATACCAAGTATCTGATCCCCTTCCCAGACGAAATCTTCAACAACTGTATCTAGGAGAATCATCGCACCTGCTTCTTCTGCTTTTTTAGCTAACCATCTGTCAAATTTAGGACGTGTAACTGTTACACCGTTATAAGGTGGTTCCTTGAAATTTTGGTTATTGATATCAATTGTAACAGCTTTGTTATCTGATAACAAAGAGATTTTTTTAGTAGTGAGAAACCTTTCAAATCCTTCTTCTTCCCAATAATTAGGAATTAATTCGTTGATAACAGGACCATAAAGAGCTCCTCCACTAACATTTTTTGCTCCTGGATATTGACCTCTTTCCACTAATACAACTTCTTTTCCACCTTTAGCAAGCGTAAGAGCTGCAGAAGTGCCAGCTGGACCTGCACCAATTATAGCAACATCAAAATCGTAGTCAGTACTCATTAGGAATATTGATTCTTATCGTCTTTTAAATAGTGTGGAATCTCAAAAAAACAAATGAAAAAGTATTTTACGGATTGATGAATCAATTATATAATATTTAGATTGTATTGCAAGATAATTATCTTAGATTGAAGAAAGAACTGATTATTAATGAAGATGTGGTTAACAGAACTAATAAAACGTATAAAACGGGCAGATAATAGAATAGGGTCATATATTATATTATTTCTAATATGCGTAATTATTATCATCTTGACTTTGTGCATGATGGATGAAAATAGTTTAAGTATAGTAATTCCCTTATTGATTGTTTTTTCTCTGACTGCAATTGGAGTTATACCGATGTTTATTTTGGAATATAAGAAAAGCATTAATCAAAAGCACATTGAAACAGCAGAGGAATATTTCAAAAAACAATACAACGACCTTATTTGAAAATGAAAATGAAAAAGAAGAATTTCAGATTATTCTGAAATTTTTTGTTTTATAAGAGGTAAAATTGAGTGTAAATCCCCTATTATTCCATAATCAGCATAATTAAAGATAGCTGCACTTTCATCTGTATTTATAGCAATAAGCGTTTTAGCTTTAATACCTGAAATATGTTGAGGAGCACCTGAAATTCCTGCAGCAATATATACATCAGGAGAAACAGATTGACCAGTTTGGCCAATTTCATAAGTTTCCTCTACCCAATTCATGTCTGTGCAAGCTCTTGTAGCTCCAATTTGTCCACCAAGAATAGATGCAAGTTCCTTTAGAATAGTAAATTGATCTTTTCCTCCGACACCTCTACCGCCTGCTACGATGACTTTTGCATCTTTAAGATTTACAGTTACTTCTGCTTTCTTAATCTCAACATGTTTAACAAGTAAATCTTTTTCTTCAAAGGTAATATCAACGGATATAACTTCTGGTTCTCCACCTGTAGGGTTTTCATTCACAAAGAAAGCTCCAGTTCTAGTAGTTACAAATTTAATATCACCAGTAATCTTTTGCACTTTCATAGCTTGGTCATCACGAACAGGTGTATGGAATAGAATCTCTTCTCCTTCTTTAGCAATGTCGGTGATTCTCTGAGCACATGATACTCCTCTTCTAATTGCTACTCGTGGAAGAAGATCTTCTCCATAGACAGTTCCAGCTGCAATAATAATGGTTGGTTGAATTTTATCTATTACTTTAGATAAGGCTTTTACATTTGGTCTAGAAAGATAATATTCCAATTCAGGAGCATCTATTGTATGAACTTTTTTCGCACCATGTACTCCTAGTTGCTTAATCCATTCATCTTTAATATTAGAACCAAAGAGGGTTACTGAGATTTCTGAATCTCTGAAAACTTCATTAACTTTATTCAGAATTCCTAAAGTATTTTCCTCGATTTTACCATCTCTAATTTGAGCAAATACTAAGATTTTCATTTTAACATCACACTCCCAGTTTAATATTATCTTCCTTCAATTTGGCAAGCAATTTATCCACCATTTCTTCCGGTTCTTCTTCCTTCAATATGTAAGAGTCTTTTTCAATAACAATATTAGAAAATGACGAAACAGTTAGTGATGCAGCGTTTTCACTTACAGCTGCTTCGTCCAACTTAAGATCTTCGTTAGACCATTGAGGTATTTGTGCTCTTTTTGAAGTTAAAATACCTCTCATTGATGTGTAACGAGGAACGAAGTATTGACTGTCAGTGCAACTAATCAGACCTCTCATAGGCATTTCTACTATTTTTCTACCACCTTCT
>BPTO01000251.1 GCA_023705985.1 Candidatus Heimdallarchaeota archaeon
ACGACGCTCTTCCGATCTAAAGTCAGGTATTCTATCTAGATGAGAAAATTCAGAGAGAAAGAAAAAGATACGAAGCTTATTAATCTTCAACGATAATTCATCAAGATCATAACCTGAAATATTATTAGAGATAAAATCTGTGAATTCTCCCTCCGACAGTTCAGTATTTCTCATTCGTCCATAAATCTCATAAATCAAAGAAAGAAGCAGATTCCCTGTCCCACAAGCTATGTCACCATAGTTTAGTTGGAGTAGATTGTTTCTCTCTTCCATACAATTAGAAGAGAAGAAATCCAATACTTTCGTAGAGATGAAATTTGAAAGGTATGAAGGTGTATAAAATTGCCCCTTTTGCTTGCGTTCAGATATCATATGCATTATCATCGAGAGATGGAAGGGTGTGATATGAGTTTCAGAAAATCTTTCATTAAGACTAAAATCAAAGTTAATGAGTATCTTATTAATCTCAGTTATTGGTTCTTTATGGATTGAACTTGTGAAATTAAACTCGTTGACTACAAATTTCGTAAGAATTTCTTCATGAGAAGACTTATCGATTAGAAGCGAAAGAAGAACCTCAAAAAAACCATAGGGCGAGGTCTTGAATAATCTAGAATTCAGCAGCGCTTTCATAGGTTTAAGATAAGGGTCTTGTATTCTCAACATTCAAGAACGTAATTATGAAAATAAAAACGTTGTGTTCAGCAAAAATAAAATTGAGAGAGAGCAAGTTTATTAAAGATTATGACATGGAAAGAACAGAAATGAGTTCTTTATTAAATCTCGTAGCAATAATAAGTGCGAGTATCATTGGTTTTACGCTGCTATGTGTTGTACTCTACGTGGTCTACAATATTTTAGCTGAACGAAGAGAGGTCAAGATATTTGCTTCAGATAGTGGAGAAAAATAATAATTCAGAATAATAATACAAAGAGCTCTGGTTTTACATAAATGATATATGATTATTATACGATGTGAAAAACAGAGAATAAATCCAAAGAATTATTATTTATATTGTTTCCCTGTTGAACTATTTTTAAGCAAAGGTTCCCACCAAGTTTTATTAATCTTATACCATTCAATGGTCATATTGAATGCATCTTCGAATGAGTGTTGTGGATTCCATCCAAGTTTTCTAATTTTATCTGTATTTAAAGCATAACGAAAATCATGTCCTAATCTATCAGTAACAAATTCTATCATATTCTTATCGAATCCTAAACATGATAAAATTGTATATGTTATTTCTAGATTAGTTTTTTCACATCTGCTACCTATATTATAGATTTCCCCTCTTTTACCTTTTTTAATTACAAAATCAATAGCATCACAATTGTCTTGAACATAGATCCACTCTCTTATATTTTTTCCAGTACCATAAACTGGAACTTTTTTTCCGCATAGAAGACGAGTAATAAAATGTGGAATCAGTTTTTCAGGATATTGATATGGTCCAAAATTATTTGAACTTCTGGTAATATTAGATTCCAAATTATATGATGTTTGATAAGCTTTAACAAGAAGTTCTGCTGCTGCCTTTGTTGATGAATACAAGCTCGAAGGATTTAGATTATCACTTTCTTCAAAATTTTTCGTGTTTGAACTTCCATATACTTCATCTGTTGATATTTGAATAAAACGTGAATCTGATTTTCTGCAACATTTTAGTAAGGTATACGTGCCTTGAACATTTGTAATTAAGAATTCATCCCCTCCTTTTATTGATCTGTCTACATGAGATTCAGCTGCAAAATTTACAACCAAATCTATATCCTTGTTTATAATTCGCGACATTAGTTCATAATTGATAATGTCTCCTTTAATGAAATTATATCTTTTGTCATTTTCAATAGTTTTAAGATTAACCAGATTTCCTGCATAAGTTAGCTTATCTATGTTTGTGATGTTAATATCATTATATTTTGCCAGTACATTATGAATAAAATTAGAGCCTATAAAACCACATCCACCCGTAATTACCCAGTTCATATTATTCAAATCCTATTTCTTAAAGTTTAATATCTATAAAAATAATTTGCTTAAAACAGCTTATTGATAATATAATTGATTATAGACTAATATCCTAGTTCCTCCAAGAATCTTCTTGTAGCATCTTCCCAATATGGTAGGTTACAACCAGTTACTTCTTCGAATTTGGAATTATCCAAAGCAGAAAATATAGGTCTTTCTGCTGCGGTTTTGAATTCACCTGATTTTACCTCGAATAATTTACCCTTCCAATTAATTCTTCTTAAAATATAATCTGCCCATTGGTATCTAGAACAACTTCCACTGTTTGTTATATGGTAGATACCATACATTTTAGTTTTCATAAGATTATAAGTTGCCCTAGCTAAATCTACAGTATAGGTAGGAGAAGATGTTTGATCTGCTACGATACGTAATTCTGAATTATTTTCACTCCATTTGATAATCTTTTTTACGAAATTAATATTACCAATTCCAAAAACCCAACTTGTGCGAATTAGAAAGAAGTTCTTGGAATATTTTTGGATGTATTTCTCCCCAAGTAGTTTACTACTACCATACTTTGAAATGGGGTTTGGAATATCATCTACAAAATAAGAATTACCTTTCTTACCATCGAACACAAAGTCTGTTGAATAATGCACCAAATCAATTTTGTATTTTTCAGCTACTTGAGCAAGATTTTTTACTCCTTCACCATTTATCTTATTTGCTAGTGCAAAATTGGTTTCTGCTTGATCTACTGCATTATATGCAGCACAATTAATCAAATGACTAATATTGTTTTTTCTAATGAATTTATTAAGAGTTCTTAAATTTGTAATATCTAAATCCTCTAATTGTGCCCCAAAGTCAGTAGGGATATAGTTGATTTCCTTTTTTTCAAACAGCTTCTGAAAATCTTGACCTAATTGACCATTTGCACCTGTAAGTAATATCTTCAATCCAACCACTTAATTAATAAGTTCTCCTACGATATCTTCTTATGATAAATAAAATACCCTATCGATATTTAAAAGGTAATAATACCTCTTTATAACTTTGTAAATTAGCGTCTTTTTTTGAGATTATAGGATTGTCTATATTGTAGTTTTTAAAAGGCCAGTTGATACTTATATCTGGGTCATTCCAGATGATTCCTGTATCACAGTCAGGACAATAATATTCAGTAGTTTTATACAATAATTCAGTATTTTCAACTAAAGTAAGAAAGCCATGTCCAAAACCTTCAGGTAAATAAAGCATTAATTTATTTTCTGAAGATAATTCTAAACCAAAGTATTTCAAATAAGTTGGTGATCCCTTCCTCAAATCGACCCCAACATCATAAACTGCCCCTTTAATAACTCTGATAAGTTTTCCTTGTGGGTGGTTTTTTTGAAAATGAATCCCTCTAAGAACCCCCCTCTTTGATTTTGAATGATTATCTTGAACAAATTCTTTGTCTACACCTAAATTTACAAAATCTCTTTTATTGTACGCTTCAATGAAAAATCCTCTATCATCTCCAATAATAGAAGGTTGTATAATGAAAAGATCCCTGACTGATGTTTCCTTTCTCTGGAATTTTGCCATTTAATCACCATAATTAGTAAATGTGATGAATCTATTATCATTTTTTAACAAAGCTAATAGATACTGACCATATTCAGTGTTATTAAGAGGTTTTGCTAATTCTTTTAATTGCTTACTGTCAATATATCCAAGTCTATAAACAATCTCTTCAATACAAGCAATATAAAGACCTTGTCGTTTTTGAATTACTTCCACAAAATTACTTGCTGCTAAAAGCCTTTCATGAGATCCTGTATCAAACCACGCTAATCCTCGTCCAAAAAGCTCTACTTTTAAATTATCTTGTTTCAGATATTCATTATTCAAAGATGTAATTTCTAATTCTCCTCTTTCAGAAGGTTTAAGATTCTTAGCTAGTTTGATTACTCTATTGTCGTAGAGGTATAAACCTGGAACAGCAAATTTAGATTTAGGAGTTTTAGGTTTTTCCTCTATGGAAATAGCTTTTTTTGTTTCAAAGTCAACTTCAACTACACCAAATGATCTCGGGTCTTGCATATAATAACCAAAAATTACCGCTCCTTTTTCAAAATTAGAAGCTTTTCTTAAAATTAGGGAAAAACCCTGTCCATAAAAAATATTATCACCTAAAATGAGTGCAACTTTATCTGAACCTATAAAATCCTCTCCAATAATGAAAGCTTCAGGAATTCCTTTAGGTTTCTCTTGAATAGCATATGAAAAAGATATACCTAGTTTATTACCATCTTCCAGTAGATTTCTATACAGGTCAATATCTTTAGGAGTAGAAATAATTAAAATTTCCTTAATTCCAATTAAAAGTAATACAGAGAGAGGGTAATAAATCAAAGTTTTATAGTAGACGAGTAAAATATGTTTAGACAATGATTTAGAGATCGGCTGAAGTCTTGTTACAGATCCTTCAGCTAGTATTGAGTATAAATGGAATTAAGGAAATTCCAATTAAGACGACTACTAAAGATATTGCCCAGAGTAGGGAGAAAACCAGTATACAA
>BPTO01000252.1 GCA_023705985.1 Candidatus Heimdallarchaeota archaeon
ACCACCGAGATCTACACTCTTTCCCTACACGACGCTCTTCCGATCTCATACTTTTTGTTAGATCTTCATTGAAATTCGAAGGTGTTGGATGGCCTGCAATTTACAACGAATATTCGGAAGATGTTACTTTTTGTGGTTTTTTGATAAGAGCTAGACTGATGGATAATTCTATCCACCCAAGATTTTTGGTTCACTATCTTAGATTCCAGAGAACAAGAAACAGATTAATAAATTTGGCAGGGAGAGTAGCAATTACGAATGTAAGTCAAGACAATTTAGCGGAATTAATAGTAATTCAACCTTCGCTGATTGAACAACAAGCTATTTCTTCCATTCTCTCCAATGTTGACAACATCATTCACCGCACTCAACAACTCATTGACCACTTACAACTCTTGAAGAAAGGATTGATGCAACAACTCTTTACACAAGGGATTGGACATACAGAGTTTAAGGAAACAAAGATAGGAAAAATACCAAAAGAATGGCAGATAATAGAATTTGGAGATTTAATTTCTTTAATAAAACGAGGAGAATCAAAGAAAACAAACAAGAAAGGAATTGGTACAATTTATCTTACATCAGATTATTTACAAGAAAATCGGATTGTATGGGACAATATCAAACATATTCAAACGGAGAGCAAGATAGAGAGATATATAATTGAAAAGAATGATATTATTTTGAACTGTGTAAATAGTTTTGATAGAATAGGTAAGGTTGCACTTTTTCAAGGTTTTAAAGAAGAAGTCGTTGTGGGTTTTAATAATTTTGCAATTTCCCTTAAGATTTTGAACGTAGAACCAAAATTCTTAGTTTACTATTTTTCATCAGAAATTGGTAGGAAAGAGATTATAAGAATAATACAACCGGCTGTAAATCAAGTTAGTTTTAATTCTAAAGATACTCTTAAGCTGAGAATCCTTTTTCCTTCGTTACAAGAACAAAAGTATATTGTAAATATTCTCTCTAATTTTGATAAAAGCATACACCACACTCAGAAATACATTAATCACTTACAACTTTTGAAGAAAGGTCTCATGCAAGATCTTCTAACCGGGACGAAACGAGTACCTCTTAAAACCTAACTAGAACTTCACATATGTAAATACAACAACTTAAATATTCTATAATCAACTTAAAAGAAGGCAAAAACAAATACAAGCTATATTTGAAGGATTAGTATTTGGTCTTAGGTTGTGGTGTGGTGGATTTAGTTAACTGGAGTGAATGGATCAATTCTGAAAAACCTGCTATCGATTTGTTAATAGAACTTGGTTATATCTACAAAAAGAAAAGTGAACTACTAGACTTAACTAACAATGCTGAACGATCTTCTCTTCGTCAAGTTATCTTACTTCAAACCTTGAAAAAGAAAATTAAGGAATTTAACCCTTGGATTTCAGAAATCAATATCAAGAATATCATTCGAGATTTAACGGTTATCCTTTCTTCCAGTGAGATTGAGACAAATGAACAGATTTGGAGGTACTTAACCAAGCAAGGAGAACTTTACGTTGAACAAGACCTAGATGGTAGAGGAAGACGAAAACCTGGAGTTAAGCTTATTGATTGGGATGACCCAGAAAAGAATGATTTTATTGTTACTAACCAGTTCAAAGTTAACGCTCCTAAAGGCAATAAAATTCCTGATATCGTCTGCTTTGTTAACGGTATCCCTTTAGTTGTTATTGAATGCAAAAGCCCAACCATCACTCACCCTCTTCGAGAAGGTATCCATCAGATAAACATCTATCAACAGGTTATCAATAAGCTCTTCAACTACAACCAATTAATTATTATCACCTGTGGTCAATCAGCTAGATATGGAGTTATAGGTAACTCTTATGAACATTTCAAAGAATGGAAAGAACCTTACCCTATCAAATTAGATGAACTTGAAAAAATCATTAAAAAAACTGGTCGAAAATCTACCAAACCTACCCCCCAAGATATTTTGATTTATGGACTGCTTGAGAAAAACAATTTCATAGACCTAATTCGCAATTTCATCATTTACGAACGTTATCAAGGGAGGAAAGTAAAAAAGGTTGCTCGTTATCAGCAATTCAGAGCGGTTAATAAGACAGTTCAGAGGATATTAACAGAAGAAGATGATCATAGAGGAGGAACTATTTGGCACACACAAGGTTCAGGCAAATCTCTCACTATGCTATTTACTGCAATCAAACTTCGTAGAGAGAAGAAGTTGAAGAACCCTCTCTTAGCTTTTGTCACTGACAGAGTTGATTTAGTTGAACAATTAAATGGAACATTCGATAATTGTGGTTTTCCTAATCCTGAAATACCTAAGAATGCTGAGGAGTTGAAATCTTTACTTAAAACTGGCCAGGGAGTAACTACTTTCACAACTGTTCAGAAATTCAGAACTAAAGATGCGGATAAAAGAACGGGTGTTTCGAGGAGTGGTATGAAGTATCCCGAACTTAATGCTGACAAAAATATTTTTGTTCTTGTTGATGAAGCTCATCGTTCACAAAACAAGATTTTTGCGATGAATATGAGGATAGGCATTCCTAACGCTTGTTATATTGCTTACACTGGAACACCTTTAGCTAAGAATGAGAAGAACAAGACCATTACTGTAGGTAAAGGTAAAACTGTTAGTAAATTTGGTTCATTTATTGATGTTTATAATATCCGTCAATCTGTTGAAGATGAATCTACTGTCCCTATTCTTTACGAAAATCGTTTACCAAAACTTCAAGTTGAAGGAGGGTCTATAGATAAAATCTTCGATCGAGTTTTTCATGATAAAACTGACAAAGAGAAAGAGTTAATCAAGAAAAAATATGCTACTCGTCAGGCAATTTTAGCTGCACCAGAGAGAACAAAGAGGATAGCTCTTGATATTGTCGACCATTATGAAAATAAGATAGGAGTGAATGGGTTCAAAGCGCAGATAGTTGTTAGCAGCAGAAAACTAGCTGTTATCTTCAAGAAATATTTTGAGCAATTTAATGGTCCTGAGTCAGTAGCAATCATCTCTGCATCTAAATTTGATGATGAACTAAAAAAACATGGAGTGGGGTTCATCACTAACAAAACTGAGCAAAGAATTTACATCGATAGATTCAAAGACCCAGAAGATCCTCTTCGTTTCCTTGTTGTTTGTGATATGCTTATCACAGGTTTTGACGCACCTATTGAACAAGTGATGTATCTAGATAAACCACTTACTGAGCACAATCTCCTGCAAGCTATTGCCAGAGTTAATAGAACTCATGAAAACAAACATTATGGTTTAATTGTTGACTATTGTGGTATTTCTCAAAATCTTGAAGAAGCGCTGAAGATCTTTGATGAACCAGACATAGAAGGTATTTGGCAACCTATCGAGTCTGAATTACCAATACTTGAACAACGTCACAATAAAGTCATGAGCTATTTCAAAGATTGTGATTTAGCTATTTTGGAAGATTGTGTGTTTGCTCTAGAAAAAGAAGATGTAAGAGCGAATTTTCGTCATGATTTTATAATGTTTGGACAGAGTATAGATACAGTTCTACCTGACTCTAGAGCTCATCCTTATCTCTATGATTTGAGAATTTTAGGATTAGTAATGAAAGCTGCTAGAAATAGGTTTAGGGACGAACAATTAGATATTATAAGTTGCGGTGCAAAAGTCAAGAAAATAATTGATGAACATATCCGTGCTACAAAAGTTATTCAATTAGTTGAACCAATTCCTATACTTTCACCAAAGTTTGATGAGTACGTTAATACTTTAAAATCGGATAAAGCAGCTGCCAGTGAAATTGAACATGCAATTCGTCACGAAATATCTATCAAATTAGAAGAAGATCCAGTATATTATAAGAGTCTTAAAGACAGACTTGAAGATATAATCGATGAGTACACTACAGGCAGAATAATTCTAGCTGATCAAATTAAAAGGTTAAGGGCGTTAGTAGTTGATTTGCGAGCTAAACCTGACGTAGCAAAGGAACTGGGGCTGAATATTGCAGAACTTGCTTTTTTCAATCTTTATAAGGAGAAAATGAAAGGATCTGGTGTTGAAGATGATGAAAAGGCACTTGTTGAATTCACTTTTGAAATTTTAGAAAGTATCGAACCTTTTATCTCTATTGTCGATTGGAACCAGAAACCTGACATTATAAGACAGATAAGAAAAGCGTGTAAAGGAAAATTTATTGAGCTTCAAAATATATATCCAATTGATAATGAAGAATATAATCTGTTAGCTCAGCAAATTGTTGAACTAGCAAGAGTCCACTTTGTTGCTAGTTAATATATGATTTTGCTTATACTAGTTCAGAAAGGAGATAATCTATGAGCGAAAGGGGTTTGACCGATAGATTTGGTGATAAAGAGTTCACATATAATATTATCAGAACTGTTCGAAAATCTATAGGAATAATCGTTGAACCTGATGGTAGTGTAATTGTTAGAGCACCACATGAGATAACTGAAGAGCAGATAAGAGAAAAGGTACACGAAAAAAGGCAA
>BPTO01000253.1 GCA_023705985.1 Candidatus Heimdallarchaeota archaeon
ACCACCGAGATCTACACTCTTTCCCTACACGACGCTCTTCCGATCTAATGGAAAACCCATCCCTATCTGCTATCTTAAAGTGGGTGAGGAATTTGTTGTTGACGAAACGGGCGATATGCCTGAAGGTTTCTGCCATCATGCTTGGTTTGGGTTATACAAGAATGTTCAAATCCTAAAATATGGTGGAGGATTTCCCGAATGGACAGGAGAAGGAACAATTTATAATGCATGCCCAGATGGGTTAAGACCTGTTATCTTTAAATTGGAAAGAATTGAAGACTGAATTTTGTTTAACTTGGTGAATATAATGCAAAACGATTCAGAAATAATAAAAATCGAGAACACTATTAATCTTTATATTGAAGGATTATATGAACGTAAATTTAACTTGCTTGAAGAAGCTTTTTGGGAAGAAGCTAGAAATATAGGCGTAACAGCTGAAAACGACTTTTGGTTCAAGACAATGGAATTTTGGAAGGAAAAATGCAAGATTCCACCAGATCAACAACAAAAGGATAAACGAGAGATTACAGTTGAATCTATAGATTTTTGGCATAATTCAGCTGTAGTAAGAGTAAAAATGGTTATTGCGCATACTGACAGAATATATGAATGTACAGATTTTCTTTCCCTCCTTAAGATTAATGGAAGCTGGAAAATAATTCATAAGCTTTGGTCTGCAAGAAATGTCAAAAAATAATAGTTCTGGTGAAAAAATGAAGTTTGGTTATACAATAGAAAACTTTGATGAAAATTTAGATAGAGATTATTTGATCAAAACAGCTAAAATTGCCGAACAATCTGGTTTTGAATCTCTTTGGACTGTTGATCATATTATGCAATCTAATGAGAAAGGTTTGACAATTTATGGTGATACAACAACTGCACTATACAATAACATTGCTGAACCATTAACAACTATAGCTTTTCTTGCTGGTCACACAAATAAAATTATGTTTGGAATTTCTACTCTAATTCTTCCGATAAGGAATCCTATCATTGTCGCTAAACAATTATCTTCTTTGGATTTCTTAACTAATGGCAGAGTTGTGATGACCTTTGGAGCGGGATGGAATGAAAAAGAATTTGGTTTTCTGGGTGAAAACT
Organism: Candidatus Heimdallarchaeota archaeon; assembly: GCA_023705985.1. Classification (GTDB taxonomy): domain Archaea; phylum Asgardarchaeota; class Heimdallarchaeia; order Heimdallarchaeales; family Heimdallarchaeaceae; genus 18H4-34. The sequence continues at coordinate 1,108 of BPTO01000253.1, forward strand.
TCAAGAAACGCGGGAGTAAGTTACGTGAAGGTCTTCAGATTATTAGAGCTTTATGGAATGGTGAAACGTCTTTTGAAGGGAAATATTATCAATTCCAAGATGTTTGTTTCAAACCTCTACGTCTAGAACTTTCCAGACTACCATTAATTGTTGCTGGAACATCAGATTATATGATTGAAACAGCGATAAAATACGGTGATGGATTGCACCCAGCAGGAGCAACAGGAAAAGAAATACAAGAGATATTAGCTCCTCACAAAGATGAGCTAGAGGATAGAGAGTTTTTCTTATCAGTACATGTTGATATTTACAAAAATACTGATCTAGATGCTTTGATTACTGAATATGAAGAAAATGGGATACATAGAGTAATATTAGATCTATCTAGAGGAGATATTGAACCTAAAGAGAGAATAGAGTTTCTAGGAAAATTAGGAGATTTTGTAAGAAACTTTTAAACTGATTGTGAATCAAAAATTATTCAGATGATGTTTAACAGCGAATTAATAGAGCAAATTAGAGCTGCTTTTCCTAGAGCAGTTACTGATTTCAATGGACGTAAACGTGCTTTCTTTGATAATGGTACAGCAACACTTGTTGTTGATAAAGCAGCAAGAGCTGAAGCTGAAGCCCGTATAAACTGGAGTGCTAATGTAGGAGGTATCTTTGACGAATCCATACGAGCAAGTGATACTATCCTTTCAGGAAGGCAAGCGGTAGCCGATTTTTTAAATGCTTCAGACCCTACAACCATCGTTTCTGGCGAATCTGCAACTTCTTTGCTCTTTAATTTAAGCTATACTTTGGGTAAAGAACTCACTGGTAGTGAAAATGTTGTCACAACAGACTATGAGCACTATACTAACGTGGATCCTTGGGTAGAACTGTGCAATCGAGGAAAAATCCAACAAGTTCGATTTGCCAAACTGAATATGGAAGAAGGCACACTTGATATGAATCATCTACAAGAGTTGATAGATGCCAAAACTAAGATTGTGACCATTACTGCAGCATCAAACATGTTAGGAACAAAAAGTCCACTAGAAGAAATTGGAAAACTAGCTCGAGAAGTTGATGCATACTTCGTAGTTGATGCAGTACATCATATTCCTCATGGTCCAACTGATGTTCAAGCTCTAGACTGCGATTTTCTGGTTTTTTCAGGATACAAAATCTTCACTTCTCACGGTAGTTTTCTCTATGGTAAGAAGAAACATCTTGAAGCTCTTCAACCCTATAAGGTAAGAACCGCTCCAACTACTCCTCCTGGGAAATTTGAGTGTGGAACTAGAAATCAAGCAACATTCGCAGCTATCAGTGGAGTTGTAGATCATTTTCTTAGTCTTTCAAATGAAGTTCAATCCAATTACAAAGGTAAATTCTCAAATTATCATGGTAATAAGCGCGCATTGAAAATTGCTATGGATGCAATAGAGCAATACGAAACAGGATTCTCCAAAGCTATCCTTAGTGGATTTGATGACACACCAGGTTTGCTAGACATGCCAAAAGTAACAGTGTATGGGTTAACTGACCTTAATCGATTAGATGAAAGAGATCCAACGTTTTCCTTTGAAGTAGCAAATGTACCAGAAGAAAAAGTGGTCAGTCGCTTATGGAAGGAAGGAGGAATAGCTGCTCGTTCAGGTCATTATTACTCGTATGCTCAAGATGTTTATAACAAACAGAAGATTATCAGAATTAGTCTAGTGCATTACAACACTTTAGAGGAAATTAGAATCTTCCTAACAACACTAAATGAGATATGCAAATTAAATTAGCCACTAACTAAAATAGAATAATCTAATTCACTGTATATTAATAAGATTAAAAGAAAAAAAATTATCCTCCCTATATTATTTACGCTTTTTCTTTACAACTATAAGTATTGAAACAACTACAATTGGTAGCAATAGAGATAGAAACCGAATGTCACCAAATTCAGGAACGGAGGAAGTCCAATCGACCTGTATTATCTGATAACCTGCACATTTAGAGATTTTCACATCGTTATCTAGAGTTGCAGTGATATTGTAACTTTTCAATCCTGCCGTGGTTTCAGTACGTAAGAAGCTGAACAAACCATCGGGATCTGTAGTTGTGACTGAAGTTCCATCAAGATAAACTTCTGCATCTTCTACCGGATGACTATTGTGAACAAATACTACCTGACCTGAAAGTGTAATATACTCTCCTATTTCAGCAGTAAGTGCACTTGTTTGTACATTACGAACTTCAAGGTCTGTTATTGTCACACTCAGTGTCGTCATATTTACTCCAACATTCGTTGTAGTGGTAATTAAATCAATGTTATATATTCCATAAGAGAGCGGATCAAGTTGCCATTCTACAGAGGTCAAACTGGGTCCTAGTTTATCTCCAATATCGATTGTTAAAGGAGTAATACTGTTTATTGCTCCGGGTAAATCTAGTGAAACACTAATTCCTTGGATATCCCAGCTATGAGTTTGAACTCTGCAACTAAGATTGAATGTTCCTTCAATTAGAGAAACCATTGGTGCGATATCATAATCTACAGTAAATTCAACATAAATCCAATCTAATAATCTGAGCCATCCATTTTCATCCGTACCATATAAAAGTTCATTCACACCATCAGTGTCAACATCTCCTACTGTGATAGATGGCACAATTGGTTTAATTGTATTCTCTATGAAGTTTGTTTCATAGGCTGTTCCATTCCAATCACAGTACATTAAATGAACTTCTGGCCACATAATCGTTGTAGTGTGACAATAAATTACTTCATCTTTTCCATCATTATCCATATCATTAACTTCGAATTCTTCTTCGAGAAGATAAGTATCTGAAACTAGAGAGATATTCGTTGTTCCTGTATATATCTCAATGCTATCAGTGTCATCGGATAGGGTTCGTTTTACAGACACTACTACTTCGTCTATCCCATCTCCATTTAGGTCACCCATGTCCATCCAATTAAATCTCTCATGATACCAACGTGGAAAACCTCCAAAAATCTCATGATGAATAACACCTGTATCATAGGAAACAAATCCTAATGTACAATTATCAGAAGTTGAACAATACACAATCTCATTACCATCGAAATCTGTAGTAAAATCTCCTATGGATACACAGACTCTTGATTGATTGGTCTGGACAATATCTTCAACAATCCAATTGTCAAGATCTTTTCTGTAAACTGTAACATTGCAATTATCAAGATTATCAGGATATCCTTGTCCAACAACTACAAGATTGTCAGAATTTATTCCAACCTCATCTACAGCGATGCTATAAACACCACCCTTGATTTTATTTTCCCCGTTAAGAAATTCCCCTTCTTGCCACACATTGTTTGTTTTGTTAAATCTTAC
>BPTO01000254.1 GCA_023705985.1 Candidatus Heimdallarchaeota archaeon
GAGTGAGTATAGAACATCTCCTTTGAGCTATATTTTGACCTCTAATAAATACACTCACCTATGTTGTCGTATAAGACAACAGGACAAAAACTCATCATAAATGATTTAAGGAGAAAAATCTACAATTAAATATCTTTAAAAAACTAATATGAAAAAGAAGCATATGAATAATGTTCTTTTACGAATAAATTTAACAACAAAAGAAATAACAAAAGAAACCATCCCTGATTCGGTTGTTTACGGTTACATGGGGGGAACAGGATATATTACTTATTTTCTTTACAAAGAATTGCATCCTAAGATAGATCCCCTTTCTTCTGAGAACAAAATCATTATAGCTCCAGGACCCATACAAGGGACCAAGATTCCTGTTTCAGGAAGATATGCAATGGGGACAAAGAGTCCTTTAACAGGTTTATACCTAGACAGTAATGTCGGTGGGTTTCTGGGTCCTGAAATAAGATTTGCTGGTTACGATTTAATTATAATTGAAGGAAAATCGGAATCTCCAGTCTACCTTTCAGTTAGAAATGATAAAGTAGAGATAAAAGAAGCAAAACATCTGTGGGGTAAGTTTGTCAGAGAAACAGAGAGAATAATAAGAATCACAGAAGAAGAACCTAAAATGCGAGTTCTAACTATTGGTCCAGCAGGAGAAAACTTGGTTAAATTCGCTTGCACAACATCAGATAGCTATCGAAACGCGGGAAGAGGTGGCCTAGGAGCAGTTTTTGGGTCAAAAAACCTTAAAGCTGTTGCAATTAAAGGTTCTACTCGGCCAACAAATGGTAATCAAGAGCAGATTGAAGAAATAAGGAAAGATTTAATCCAAAGAGCAAGAACAGCTAAAGAATCAGGACATCTGATGCATAAACATGGAACAAGTTGGTTAGTTGACATTTCTAATCAATTTACTCAATTTCCAACCAAAAATTTCCAGTCAGGAGAGTTTGAAGATCATAAGAAAATTAACCATGAAACGTTGGCTGAAAAATATAAAAGATTTAGAAGACCATGTTTTCAATGCCCAATAGGTTGTTCGGAAACCCTAGACGCTTCAGTTTTTGAATGGACAGATGAAAAAGAAATAGCTAAACCTGAGTATGAAACTTTAGCAATGTTAGGTGGAAATTGTGGAATCAATAATATTGAAACAATTATCCATGCTAATTATTTATGTAATCAACTGGGCTTAGATACTATCAGTATAGGTAGTATTATAGCTATGACAATGGAAGCAAAAGAAAAAGGTCTTGTAGAAGGAAAAGAGTTTAAAGATGTAGAATTCGGTAATTCTGATAAGTTACTCGAGCTAATAAAGAAGATAGCTTATCGAGAAGAATTGGGAGATTTTCTAGCTGAAGGGGTTTCAACAGTTGCTAAAGAATGGGGGACAGAACATTTTGCGATTCATTCAAAGGGTTTACCATTCGCAGCATGGGATCCTAGAGGAAAATTGGGACTTGGACTAAGTTATGCAACAGCTGCTGTTGGTGCGAGTCATCTAAGGGGATGGCCATCAACTGCTGATGTACCAGATAAAAGCGCAGAGCCCGTGATTAAGTCAATGATTGAACAACAGGATTTGAAAACAATAAAGGATTGTTTGTCAATATGCCACTTTACACACAGTATTACTCCTTCTTTAAGTTTAGATGATTGTCGGAAAATAACCTCAGCAGTATGGGACAAAGAAGTTTCCATAGAAGAATTAAGAGACATTGCTCAAAAAGTGTGGATTCTTAAGAGACTGTTTAATAGTAGAGAGTTTGAACCGAAAAAACCTAGAGAATTTGATAAATTACCTCCTAGATTCATGAAAGAACCTTTACCTTCAGGAAGAGCAAAAGGATGTAAAGCTTTCATTGATGAAGAAGATTTTGAGAGATCATTGGACTATTTCTACGAACAGAGGGGAATAGAGAAAGATGGGTATCCCAAGAAGGAAGAAATAGAAAAATTGGGAATTTAACCCGATTATTAGTTTCATCATATTTATCAATCTTCATGTTATAATTATGTTGTAATGAGTAAGGAATATGAATCGATGCATAGAGAGTTTCTCAAATTTTCACCTAAAGAGAAAATTAACTATGTTGAAAAGATGGCTACAGAAATCGTTCTTTTGCTAAATCAGAAAAACATTGAAGTTAAAGGATACATTGCTAAAATCGGATTTTTCAAAGCTTTTGTTTCATTACTTTATCGCCTTTCAGGAGTCTACAAAAAAGAATTCTTTGACTTCTTAGTCAATACAATCAGAAATTTCTGGGAATCATTAGAAAGCTGCTCTTCACAGAAGTTACTTTATCCTGCTCTTTCTGCATTCATGGATCTTTTTTCGCAATTAAAGGGTTTAAGTCCTTTTTACACTCTACATGGTGTTTTAAGTAGTACTATAACTTATGGAGCAATACCGTCGAAAGATGAAGTAAAAGAATTATTAGCACAAGAAATGCAGCAACTAAGTTTTCTGTTAGATTACATGCAGCTTGGCTCAGTTCTACGTTTTATTGATTCGGAAGAGGATAAAGTCAATATTATCAAATCTGCTACTAACTTCTCACAAATTCTAGTTTTAACATTATATAATTTCCTTGTTAACATACCTGTCCTTTCTATCGAACAATTCACAGTTTGGTGCAAGTTGTTCGAAGAATCGTTAGAAAAAGCATTTGTAATGCATGGTCACCTCAAAGAAATAAAAGAAACAGGTATAGGGCTTCTTCGTGTGAAAATCTCTGAATCCTCAATGATAGCTCTAAAAACTCAATTTTATCTTCTAAGAGCAAGGTATATTAACGAAAATGTTGATGAGTTGCTTAACTATGCATATATAGAAGCATCAAAAGCTCTACAAGAATTGGAACCATATCATAATCATATGCAATTCAGTGAAATATCGAATAGATATTATTATCAACAGAAATCGTTACTGCTTGAAACTCGATTTTACCAGATACTGCAAGGAGTAGTGTCTACACAATATAAAAACTCTAAATACATTGGAGACATAAAAGACGATAAAAGTGAAATAACCAAGCAAGCTGTTAGGCTTCAAGTTCAAGAGATTTTGAGGGAAATACACAATTATATAACGCTCCTTTTAGCTGAAAAAGAAATGTCAGATATAGGCATTTCAACCCATTTAATAAGTGTATATTCAAAAATCGTTTATGGTTCATACATCTACGATTTAGCAAATGAGATAGAGATGATGGAAAATTTATCAAAAACAAGACACATAGATATAAGCGATGCCGATCAATCTCTTTTATTAGCACATTACTGGTTATATCGATGGGCTGAGACTGAAGATAATGAAATGCTAAAAACATCTTGTAATTATTTTGAAAGAGCAACAGAGATTTTCAGTGTGATATACAACAACTCATATGTTCCAATTTATGGTTACTCAATGTTAACAGTGATTCATCTTATTCTAGATAACATTCCAAGGGCTGAAATGTTCATAATGAAAGCGGACGATGAGTTCAACTCAGCGAAGAATTTAATGATAGTTAATGAATCAGAGAGGCACTTTTACGAACAATTCAGATATCAAATAGATACAATTATATCAGGAGAAACAGTTGAAAAACCTTTAAGATTTGAAAAAAAATTCAACCCCTTAGATATTAACACCTGGAACACAGAAAAGAAAGATTGGAGAAAGAAAATACCTGATCTTCCAGAACCCTTTCCTTTCCATCTTGAACAGTTAAAGATATTAGAATTCGAGTTTCAGTGAACCAAGTTAATCGAATGAGAATGAACCCTATGAAACCTTCAGAAGAAAAAAAACCTGTAATGGAGGTTTTAAACTTACGATTTATAATTATTTTTCTGATATTAATAATGGCTACTATCTTTCTTTTTATGTATGGAGATTACGAATACTATGCAATTGTTACAATAATTTTTGCGGTCATTTATGTTTTTTATACCTACTTCAGCTCATCAAAGAAAAACAGAACTAGATATAGATCACTAGAAGTAGAAGAAAAAGACGAGTTGAAGACTTTAGCAAAAGCTTATGGAGAAATTGTTAAAGCACAAGAGCAGACCCATTTTTGCAAATATTGTGGTACAAAACTGGTAGAGAAGAATAAATGTCCAGAATGTGGACGGATTACTCTGTAATCTCTGATTCTTTTCTTTCTTTACCATATTTTGGGTTGAATGTCCAAATCTCATTAAGGATGTAGTTTGTTATGACAGAAACAATGAATCCAATTGCACTTGCTAGAAGGTCAGGTGTCGATAACAAAGTAGCGAAAATGTAGACTAAACCTAAATTAACAACAGTTCCTGAAGCTCCTACTATTGCAAACTTAATAAATTGGACTGTAGTGTTGAAATCTGTCCGAGACTCTTGTTCCTTAAATGTCCATAATTTATTTAAAAAGTAGTTATA
>BPTO01000255.1 GCA_023705985.1 Candidatus Heimdallarchaeota archaeon
CTTCTTGTTTTGAAGGCTTTTTGTGGATTCTATCAGTAAGATAATCACAAAGATAGCTCAACATCCCTTCGTCAAACATGGTTATGGACTCCAGTATTTTAGCTACTTTGTCTAACCACATTTGGACGATGTTATTTGATATTGTTGTTGAAAAAGTTGCTTTAATTTTTATAAAACCAAGGGGGGATTTCCATGAAAGATTCTTTCCTTCTTTGAGAACTTCATATTTATAGATGTGTTGCCTCAAATTATCATTAATCTTCATTTTTGTTAAATAGGGTTGATCAAGATCTCTAATAGGATTTATTGTTTGTGTTGGTAAGGCTGTCGCTTTTGGTGATGGAATCCCTAAATCAAAAGCTTGCTTTTTCTTTTCTTTTTTCGTTCCAATAGGGTCAACTAATACTTGAGATCTAACAGTGTAGGAAGTATCAATAAAAAGAATACTTGCTTTCATTTGGTCATCCTTGCAATTATGAACATCTATAATTTCAACATATCCTGCAGAATTTATTTTTGGTTGCAAAACTTTAGGTATAATTGTTAACCTTATTTTTTGGCATAAGTTGCACATGTATTCTATAGTTGTACTAATTGGTTCGCTCAATATCTACACCTAAACTGCTAGTATGTAGATGAGTTATAAAAATATAATTATTTATAGAATTAGATTATAGAACAGAAAAATTATGACTTTGATGTAAGGTTATCATGTGTTTTTCAACACACCTTGTTAAGAAAGTCATCTTTAAAATAAAATACCTTATTAGAAGACTGCATTAATATTAGATAAAGAATTAGAGCATTTAGGAAATAATATAACATTTAATGTTCGAATATATTGGAACACACAATTTATATTTGTGTCAGTGAATAGCATAATGGGGATTATACATGGAAGATGAAGTACAAGAATCTTCACTAAAAGAATTGCAAAATACATTTAGTGAAAGACCTACAACCTATAATGCTATTGCTTTGGGAAAAGCTATAGCTGAAGATAAATCTTCTTTAGAGGTAAAGAAATGGAGATTTGCTATGGCGTTTGGAGTTAAGAGGACAGACAAAACTGCAGTTTCATCGTTAAAAGCATGGCATTCTGCAATAATGCTAGATAGTAATATGTCAGTAATGCAGAAGATAAAAGATGTAAAGAATATGCTGGATAATCGGTTTCTTCCCAAAGATGTTTTAAGTGATGTTGTCAAATTTATTTATAGTAAAAAACAGGAAAATCCAAATCTTTTAAGTTATCTATCTGATGATTTCTGTAAAAGTGACAAAATACCAGATGATATCAAATCCTATATTGAAAAAAGATGCAATGATACAAATGGTACTTTAACTAATTATGTATAATTTGATTTTGTCATATTCTTAATATCATAAGCTTTTACAGTAAACATTTGTTATAAGCTTAATATCAGAGTGAGTTATTCCCATTTGCAAAAACTGATAATTCTGTATCTCAAGACTTAGTAGTTTTTCAAATTCATATAAATCAAGCTTTGATGAATATAATATTACGGATTCTTTCAAGCAGAATTCTAGATCTTTATCAGATAGAACCTTTAATTTCCAAAAAATCAGACATCTAGACACAAAGAGTACTAATTCATCTAATGTTCTCATTTTTTGGTTCTTAAAATCAGTAAACTGTATAAAAAGTTTGGATGTAATGCACAAAATTTTATTCAACCTAGGTGGAAAACGCGAAGTTTTTTTTAGTTCTTGAATCAATTCTTTAAAGGAAGTTATAACGCTTATTTTGTCACCTAATTCTGTTTTAACTTCGATTCCACAAGATTTTACAAAGTTTTGTAATCCCTCATACATCTTCAAGATGTCTTCTTTCAGATAAACAGGCAGTTCCTTACCTAAAGGATATTCTCGTGCGAGATAAAATGCTTTATGAGCTATTCCACTAATATAGAGAAGTAAGCTAACACTTGAGTTATTTTTATACCAAATATGTGGAAGAAAATCAACAAGAACAAATGGATTAATGTTTAGGTTCACATAACTAGAAAGCAGATCTGTTATGAATTCAATTTTAATGTCATCTAGTGATTCTTTTAGTTCCTTTAAAATGGCAGAAGATAGCCCTTCAAATTCAGCTCTGATTAGAATTTCTTCTTCTAGATTGTCTGTTGACATGGTTAAAATTACATTTCACAGCTTAATGTTTATTTCGGTATCCCAATAAAAATTATTGAAAATAATACTGATATTTTTTTTCCTCTTTTCGGAAAATATCACACGGATATGATAACCACAACGCTTTTGAAGTGAACAACAATTTTTTCATATGAGCTTTTCTGTGTTCATTCCCACACTAGAAATAGGTCCTCCTTACACTGGTCCAATGGTGGGATTGAGACGATATGCTTATTCTCTTGTACATTCACTTTCTAATCATAATATTGAAGTCCACGTAGTAACTACCTCAAAACTACCACCAAATGATCAACTTCTAGAGAAAGAGAATGTTTATTTCTACTACGTACCTACAAAGATTTCGTCTAAAGGTGTTTATAGTACTAAAACACATGCGTTTGCAAAAAATCATACAAAATTCTCAAAAGATGCTTTTGAAATTTTTGAACAACTCCACTATGATAATCCCTTCGACCTTATTCATTCCATTGAATTATCAGTCTATGCTTTTGCTCAAGCAAAGAAAAATAATCGATTAAATATTCCTCTACTAATGTCAGCACATGGTCCTGTAACTACAGGAACACTAAAATCAAAATTATTTGTTCGTCGCAGATACAGAAAATTGTTGAGAAAAACAATTGGGTACTGTGATGCTATTATAACATCTTCCTTTTCTTTATTAAATAAAGCAGGAAAACTTCCTGATACTCTGAAATCAAAAGTTTATATCATACCTGCTCCTTTAAATTGCAAAATTCATTCTCAAATTCCAAAAATTGAAGATATTGAAGGATTCCGAGACAAATATTATTTGAAGAAAGGAAATCCTACTGTTCTAATACTTGGTCCCTTTATCCCTAGAAAATTACAATTAGATGTAGTTGATTTCTTCCCTGACATACTTGCAGAAGAACCTAAAACCATGTTTCTTATTATAGGAAATGGACCACTTTTACCAAAAATTAAGGAAAAAATCGTTGACTATGAGATTGATGAGTCCACAGTAATAACAGGTTATGTTAATGATAAAGAACTTCTAATTGCGTATAACATTAGTGATTTGCTCCTCTATCCAGCTGAGGAAGGTAGTTTTGGAACACCAATCGTGGAAGCAATGGCAAGTGGAATTCCAGTTATAACAGGAGATGCGCCACCAATGAATGAAATGTTACCACCAGGAAGTGGTTGGCTTTTTCCATTAAATAGAAAGGACATTTTAGTTGATATAATTGTTAAAATACTAAAAAACAAAGAAGAAAGTCTTCAATTTGCTTTTGAAACGAAAAAACATGCATTGAAAAACTACGATTATAGTGTTGTTGGTAAAAAATTGATCAAAACCTACAAAATGATTGTAAAGGATAGTACTTGAAAATATATTCTAACTCCACATAAAGGTAGAGTACTTCTGCTATACTAAATTAGAGTAATTTTGAAAGCCTTAAATAGTCCGTGAACTTATGCTTTGAACATAACAAACAAAAATAAGAATTTCAAAGAAATTCATTCACTGGCAGATAAACATTGTAAAAATTCTAAACACCAATAAGGTGAAACATCTGAAAGGTAAAAGAAAAATATCAAGAAAAGAGAAATGGTTGCTATACAAGTATCGTTTAGCTCATCACCCTCTATGTCAATATTTCTCTGACCATGTTTATCATCTAACGATTAAGGGAAAAAGTTACTATGTATGCAAAGGATGCGTTAACTTAAATTTGGGGATGATATTTGGGACTATTTTAGCTCCTTTTATCCTAGTATTTCTTGATGTAAAATCTTGGGAAGCTTTCATCGCGACATGGGTTCTCTTCCTTTTTACGCCTTTAGGAGTGTTTTTCAACCTTCCACGGAAGATTAAAGATTTCTTCAGATTTTTATTAGGGATTGGACAGGTTAGTGCGATTGCAACAGTTATTCTTTCAATTGCTGAATTGATTAAAGGTTGGAGTATTTGGTCCCTTATCGTGTGCGTTATTACATTAGTCACTTATTTTGTTAGCCGTAAAGTGTTATGAGGATAAGAGAAAGAAGAAACAGAGAAGTATGTCTCAACTGTGACCAATATTATCTTCCACAGTGTGAAGGGATGAGTGATTTTCCAAATAGGCAAACTAATTTAGAAAGTAGTGAAAAATAAAACATACATAGAGAAGGTTAACTTTTTATTATTCCTCTC
>BPTO01000256.1 GCA_023705985.1 Candidatus Heimdallarchaeota archaeon
AGATAAGGCCACGTGACTGGAGTTCAGACGTGTGCTCTTCCGATCTTTATTACAAATAAAAAGAAAAATTCCTTGTCGAATTTTGTAAATAATTTTTTCATGTATCTTGGTTAAAATTACTTATTAATATATAAAACCTTAGTACAGTCACTCCATTTGGTTGTACTAATCTTAGAACAATGTCTAAAAAAGCAAAAGAGATCTGCTGTTAGTCGTCTTTTACTTGTTCTCTTTTTAATGGGATTTTCTTGCTTGAATGAAAAGGTAACTTAATTTTCACCCCTTTATAAATGAAATTCAATATAATTAGTTGAAAAAGAATAAAGTAATTATTGAAGTGATGACATGGCTGCAGAAGAAGAGAATGACGTAGTGGAATTAGAAGAATCTATTACAAAAGAGAAAACAACCAAGAAGAAGAAGATATCTATATCCAAAACCCAAGACGATTTAATGGTTTTTCTAGCTGGTATCAAAGGTATTTCTGAAGTAATGAAAAAGAGACTACACAAAGTTTTAGGTTCTCAAGGAATAACAGACCCCAGAGGGATCAAAACACACACTTTGAAACAACTGATGGAATTACCAGGAGTAAGCGAAAATACTGCTAAATTACTTCTTGAAGAGGTTGAATCTAATCAAGGAAAACTCTTTCTCTCTTTAGATGAGAGGGAACAAATAGAAGTTAAAAGAAAGAAAATAATGACAGGATCGTTAGAACTAGACGAATTAATAGGTGGTGGAATACCCACAGGAACTTTTGTAGAATTATATGGATCTCCTCAAAGCGGTAAAACGCAAATATGTTATACAATAAGCGCTAATTGTTTACTTCCCAAAGAATTCGGAGGGCTAGAGGCAGGAGTTATATGGCTTGACACTGAGGGATCTTTCAACACACAAAGGTTAAAGCAGATAATAAGCTATTACGAATACACTCACGGCATAAAGAATGTTAAGACTAATAGATTTATGGTTGCAAATACCAGAACCTTAGCTCAGGTAGAACTAGCTCTTAAAGAAGCGGGTTCAATTATTCCAAAAAATAGAGTTAAATTAATGATTATAGATAGCCTAATGGACCCCTTCCGTGCGGAATACGGAGGTTTGGGTGAATTAGCAGTAAGACAAAAACACCTGAACAAGCTTCTACACATGTTAATGCGACTAGCTGAAGCTTATGATATAGCCGTTGTTTATACGAATCAAGTGATGGCCAATCCTGACCCTTTCGCTACGGCAATGGATAAAGTTATGCCTACTGGTGGTTTCATTTTAGGTCATGCTAGTGACATCCGTATATGGTTGCGTCGAGCTACTTCTAAGATTCGAAATCAACATGATGCACCTAATGCTCGTCGAGCTCTTATTACTGATTGTGGTTGGTTACCTCAAAATGAATGTCACTTCTCTTTGGGACCATTTGGTGTGTGTGATGTCGATCAAGAAGCTAATCATATAAAATTGGCTGGTGAATTGGGGGTTTTATTCGAAAGTGTTTCTGAAGGAGAAGAGACAGAAGCTAAGACGGAGTTCGCCACATTGGATTGAGGTGGCAAAATGAGAAAGTACGCTTTAGTTCTGTTTATCTTTTTGGTTCTCCCGCTTCCTATTGCTCAAGGTATATTACAGATTAATCTCCCTGAATATGAAGGTTCGACCAAAATTTCCAACGTTATCATAAATTCTTTAGATAGCGGTACTACGCTTCTCATTAAAGAAATTCATACAATGAATTCAGTTGATCAAACAGATGAGGAATCTAGTGACGATTATCGAGTTCATTTAGCAGGTTATAATTATCCTACATTTACAGCTGTTTCTACTAATGCTTCTTCTGTTCAAAAGGGTCAATGGGTTCAATTGGGCTCTCTTACAGAATGGGAGCTGATGTCAAGAATACCTGTAGAACAAGGGGATGTTCATTGGTATGACCTCCAACCCGTTCTAGAAGATTCAGATGATTTTGAAGGGATAATATCTAATCCTGAAATAGCTGTTGAATTCTCTTTAGTTCATGAGACCGATTTCGCTGCTTTCTCTTTCGATTTATCACAAATCTCATCTTCTGTATCAGCTGATCCTATTTACTTCTATCTTTCTGAAAATTTGGATACCTACCAGTCTAGCTATCTTTTCAAGTATGAAATTTCTCTCTACACTTATACATTTCATAAAAACAACCTTGAATCACCTTACCTTTTCGTTTTTTGGGATCATCCTTTAGCAGAACAGTTCAACAACACTCTTCAGTCGGAGCAAAGTTATTATGCTATTTTATCAGCTTCTAACAATCTAGTTGTTCAACAATCTAATGATACTAGTGGATCTAATGACAACACTGTCTGGATAAAATCAGGTGCTTCTTGGGTAGAGCAACTCAATATAGATGTTCAATTCAGTGTTTATACAGGAAGCAAGTTTGCTGAAGTTTTAGACATTGCAGATGGGACATCTAATGTTCTATACAAAACAGCTGATTCTAAGGGAGGGATTCACAGGATAACAGCTTCTTATCATGATAATTTATCACATTATGATAGTTCTGCAGATTTTGCTGATTGTGATGTTATAGATCTTATTTCTACAGAATATTTAACTCTAAATTCACCTGGTACTGCAGAGTATACCGATTTCATACAATTAAGTGCTAAAACAGTCAATAGGTACTACCAAGTTTTGGAGAATAAAACCGTTGATCTCTATACTTCAGAAGATAATAGCACTTGGACATATTTAGCTAGTTCGATTACTGATGAACAAGGTTTTGCTTATTTCGATTATCAAATTACAGCTGCTTCCGGATGTATTTATTTCAAATGTATTTCTGATGAAATAGTCGATTATGCTCAAACTCTTAGAGAAAAAGAGAAAATTATTGTCGTAACACCTCTAATTTCTCTTATTTATGGAAGTAAGGTTGGTTCTGTAACAAGCGCTGAATTTGTTCTTGAAACGCTAGTAAAAGATAATGATGATGAAACTCTAAGCGGGGTCTCAGTAGAATTCTATCTTCAAGGAGAGATGCTTCCAATATATGCTTTAACCAACTCATCAGGATGGGCGAGTACACCACTTGGTTTTTTAAATTGGGATGTGGGGAACTATCCGAATGCTTATTGGGTTGTAATTAGTCTCGATGATGATTTGTAC
Organism: Candidatus Heimdallarchaeota archaeon; assembly: GCA_023705985.1. Taxonomy (GTDB): domain Archaea; phylum Asgardarchaeota; class Heimdallarchaeia; order Heimdallarchaeales; family Heimdallarchaeaceae; genus 18H4-34. The sequence goes on from BPTO01000256.1 coordinate 3,154, forward strand.
GATTACTCTTCTACAGTTTATGGTGCTATAGAAGTCACTCCAAACACACTAGATATTGATAATCCTGAAACGCTAGATTTTGTTTGGAATGAAGACTCGGAACTAGTTATAGCTTTTAGGGATTCTGAAGAAGATTTGGTGCCATTTCTAAATTATGAATTGGTTATTTACAGCTTTGAAGACCTTACAAACACTTCTCTAGGGATTGTCCAGACAAATTCTTCAGGATATGGAAATCATCTTTTCGAATCTGGTTTCTTTTCACCAGGAGAATATAACATTTATATCAAAGTTTCATCTTCCAATTATTTCTATATTGAAGAAACTATCAATTTATCTGTAAACAGTGACCAACTGCAGATAAGTGTCAATCTAGATACAATTCAAGTATATACATACAACACATTGTTATCTATTGAAGTTCTAGCAACAGATCAATACGGAAATCCACTAGAAAACATTACTTTAACCATTCTAGTCTCACATGTCAATTTACCTAACATATGGGATCAAGGATATAATATTTTAACGAATTCTTCAGGATATGCAACTCTAGAACTTATTTTAGATTTGAATGCAGGAGATTATCTAAATATCATAATTGCAGCTCAAGATTATTATCAAGATGGCACGTTATATTATAGTCAGTCTGCATGGTTTGAAAGTTATGTTAACTGCATAACAGCTTCAAGTACAATAGTAGGTATGGCTGATATTGATTGTACTAATCAAGAAACAATAACAATTCAAGGTCAGCTACTTTCTGGTACCGCTCCTATCGTAAACGAAACGGTTGTCATATCTATATTCTCTGACGTATATTTTGTAATAACCGATGAAAATGGCTTTTTCACCCTTACTTATCTAGTTCCTTTTGGAATCACAATAGAAGTTAATATTGATTTTAACACTTCCCCTAACTACATTTTTTCATCTGAAACGATTTATCTTAATAGCTCTGCATGTATATTGACTTTAACAACTGAAGATATTTTTCAAACAAGTTTATCTCCAACTACATTTATAGTTAGTGTAGAATCAGAATTTGGGACACATCCAGCAGGAGTCATGGTAGATTTTTACTGGCATGATGGATTGACATGGAACTATTTGAGCTCGACAACTACAAATGGTTCTGGAATCGCCATATATACGA
>BPTO01000257.1 GCA_023705985.1 Candidatus Heimdallarchaeota archaeon
AGGAATATGGTCAGAATATCGCTTCTAAAGAACTGTTTCTTGGAAAAAAGAAAGTTCAAGTAACTTTGTGGGATCTCCCAGCTCAACAAAGATTTGAATCTGTGAGAAAGGTCTATTACAAAGGGAGTAGTACTATAATTATAGTTTTTGATCTCACTCGTCGGACTACATTCACAGAACTGCATAAGTGGGTAAAAGAAGTAGCCAATTCCTTGCAATACATTCCCTATATTGTTTTTCTCGGAACAAAGAAAAACATGGTAGATTTTCATGAAATAAGTGAGGAGGAGATTCAGGCTATTTCAAAAAAATTCGATATAGACTATTTTCTTGTTTCTGCTAATAATGCAGATGAATTAGAAAAGATGTTCATTACACACCTCACGCGATATACTCAACTACTAAATGAAAAAAAGTAAGAGTGATACTTAAGGGTGTAATCTGTGCGTATCTCTTGGAAGCATGATAGCTTCACGAATATTGCCTAGATTCAAGAGTTTCATGATAAGTCTTGCTGGACCAAAACCAAATCCTCCGTGAGGTGGGCAACCATATTTAAAGAAATTGAGATAGAATGCTAGTGGTTCGATTTCTAGTTCTTTTTCTTTTGCTTGCATAACTAGTGTTTCATAATTGTGTTCTCTTAAGGCACCAGTTGTTGTTTCCGCACCTTTGTATAATAAATCAAAGCTTAATGTTAACTCTGTGTTATCTTCTGGTTTCATGTGATAGAATGGACGTTGAGTAAAGTAATAATGTGTAACAAATAAGTAATCACTATTATATTTCTCTAAAGCTACTTCTCCCAGCAATTTTTCTCCCTGAGTTCCTATATCATCACCTTTTTCTAATTCTAGGCCTTTTTCTTTGAGTATCTCATATGCTTGATCCATAGTTATTCTAGGGATTGGCTGTGGAGGTATATCTATTTCCACATCAAATAGTTCTTTGACATTATCATTCCATTTTTCTTTAAGTTTAGTAAGAGCATAAACTAGCATAGATTCTTGAAAGTCTATTAAATCACTTAATGATGGCCAATAAGCTACTTCTACATCAAGAGAGATAAATTCTGTAACATGTCTTGCTGTAAAAGATTTTTCAGCTCTGAACACAGGTGCAATTTCATATACTTTCTCAAAACCTGATGAAATCGCCATTTGTTTATATAATTGCGGTGATTGCGCAAGGAAAGCTTTTTTATCAAAATATTTTACCTCAAAAACTTCCGCACCACCTTCAGAAGGGATTCCTATTAATTTAGAAGTATTTATTTCAATCAATCCCTCTTTTTCGAAAAATTCACGAGAATATTTCAGAAAATCTGATGAAATCATGAATATTGTCTGATTACGTTTGTTTCTTAAATCTAGATGTCTCCAGTCTAATCTAGTAGATAAATCTGGGTGGGTGTCGCCTGAGATATCAGAGGGAAGGGCAGGTTCGCTTCTACTTAAGATTTGAAATTCTTGAATTTTAACTTCTACTCCTCTTTTACTTTTCTCGCTTTTAGTAATAATTCCCTTCACACAAATTACACTTTGAGATGTTATCTTGTCTGCTAACTCAAGATAATTTTCTTCTATTTCTCCCCTTTTTGCTATGAGCTGGACATCACCATCTCGATCTTCAAGAATAATAAATTTCAGATTCTTACCAACATTTCGAATATTTGTAACAAAACCACACAAAACAATTTCTTGTCCATCACCATCAGGGGTTACCTTACATGTCATCTGACGTATAGATAGAAGTTCCTCAAGGTTCATAGGTTCATCTTTGATAATGAGCATATATATTTATCTTTTAATGAATGAAAAAACCTAGTAACTACGTTTCATAGACCATGTATTACAAATAGCTACATTCTTCACAAGATTTTACATTTAATCATGTTAAAACAGATATTTACACATTTTTAGTTAAACTGCATTATCCAAATATTTTTTTGTTTTCTTTAAAATAGTCTTTTTTCTCATTGGTTTTTGTATTACTTCTCTTGCACCAGCTTCTATTATTGTTTCAGCTTTTGATGCATAAGCCGTTATTGCTAATATTTTTGCGAGTGGATCTATTTTTATTATCTCTTTTGTTGCATCAATGCCATCCATAACAGGCATGAGAATGTCCATTAGAACAAGGTCAGGTTTTTCAACTTTGAACATCATTACAGCTTCAGAACCATTTCTAGCCTCTACTGTAATATATTCAGCTAACATGATTTTTAGTAGATAACGCAAATCATCATTGTCATCTACAATAAGTATCTTCGACATTTGAAACCCCAACTGATATTACGGTATATTTGTGTTCTCCCTTTTATAGCTTTTTACACTTCTAGTAGAATTAAAGAATTATTAAGTAACTATCACCAGATTAGGATATTGTGAAATGAGCTTTTATGCTTTGTGCTACATATATACAGATGCTTTTTGATGACAATATATTATCTTGACCTTGAAGTCCTAATTAAACGTAGATTATTGCGTGTTAAAAATTAGCTGATTTTACAATTTATCTTCTAACTATTGGATTTATTGTAAAGAGGAGAGAAATAATAAGCGTCATTTTTTCTATCAAAAGAAGGAAAAGAAAAAAACAAAATCTTAGATTTTGCAGAAGTTTCTAACAAGTTTTATTGTATTGATTATGTCATCCAAGTGAAGTAAAGCGACATTTGAATGAATATAGCGACAAGGTACAGAGACAACAGATGTTGGTACACCTGATTTTGATATAGCTATTCTTCCTCCATCAGAACCTCCGTAGATTGGTTTTTTATATTGCCAAGGAATGTTATCTATTTCTGCTGCTTGTTTAATCCGCTCTAAGATAATTTTTGGTGTAATAAGTGATCTATCAGCTGCTGTAACAGCTGGTCCTGCTCCAAGTTTTGTCACCACTTTATGTGGAGGTACACCAGGCATATCGCTAGCTATTGTATTTTCCAAAGCTAAAGCAATATCTGGATCAAGAGAATAAGCACCAACTGTAGCTCCTCTTCCTCCAACTTCTTCCTGAACTGCAAAATTAGCTAGGATTGTATTTGGGACATTTTCATTTGCACATAGAAGTAAGACTTGCAATAAGACGTTACACGCCGTCCTGTCATCGAAAGCTTTACCAATTAAGACATTTTCATTAATTTGTTTGAATTCTGTGTAAAAAGTACCTACAGAACCTACATCCAATCCATATTTTCTAACTTCATCAATATTTGAACACCCTATATCAACAAATAAATCTTCAATAGGAGGTACTTTTTCTCTTTCATCAGGTTTGGTTATATGTGGAGGACTTGTTCCAACTATTCCCAATACTCTTTCAGGTTTTCCAGATTGAAACTGCAAAATAGATCCTAACATTAATCTTTTATCCACACCACCTAGAGGAGCAATTCTTATGAAACCACTATCATCAATATGAGAAATCATGAAGCCAACTTCATCCACATGAGCATCAAGTAAAATCTTTAAACCATCTTCACGCCCACCAGCTTTTGTTGCTAAAACGTTACCTAGAGGGTCAACCCAAGCTTTGTCGACTGAGCATTCTTCTAACCTAGTTAAAATATAGTCTGTTACCTCTTCTTCATGTCCAGGACAACCAATTAAATTACTTAGATCTTTCTGTGTTTGAATAATTTTTTCTCTGTCAATATTCATATAGAATCGTTTTATTCTAAAAAAGCAAGAATAAAAATATTCTCATTGGAATCGTGAAAGTGATAATAATTGTTAAGACATAATCTTTTTTAATCTATTTTTTTCATCTGGTGACAATGAAAATTATAGTATTTATCCGTCAAATAGTAAATCCACAAGTTAAATTGCAAGGAGTTGATTATTTTGACACATCGCGTATTAGTGAAGATGATCTAATAATCAATCCTTTTGATAAAAATGCTCTAGAGGGAGCTTTAAAGTTAAAAGACAGTGAAAGTGCAGAAGTAACAGCAATATGTGTTGGGGGTATAAAACCTTCAAAAGCTGTTCGTGAAGCTATTGCAATGGGTTGTAATGATGCATTAGAAGTGGTAGATGACAATTATTACCTTGAAGATCCGATGATTTTAGCTAAAATCTATGCGAAAATTGTCGAAAAAACAGGTGATGTTGACCTTATCTTTACAGGGTGTGAAGAGCAGTCTTCCAGTTCCTATGCTGTTCCTGCTATGTTAGCAGAATTATTAGATATTCCTAGTGTCTTGTATGCTGAAGAAATTGAAAAAACTGATAATGGATTCCGCATCTCGCATGTTTAGATCGGAAGAGCA
>BPTO01000258.1 GCA_023705985.1 Candidatus Heimdallarchaeota archaeon
AGAATTTGCACTTTGTTGAATCTGAGGATCGTTTTTCATATATCTTATAATCGCTTCTGGGTGAACATAATTCTCTATTTCTCTCTTTCGTAATATATGGCAATGCCCACCATATACCTCTGCATAGTTTTTCACTTTCACTTTTTGCTTGTCAATTGAAGCTGTGATATCTTTCTTATCACTATTAAGAATAATGATGAATTCCTTATTTATACGATGAAGTAATTTAAAGGATATTAAGGAATGTATATTGTTTCCTCCTGTAGGTATTATACCTATTTTGCTAATTTGCTCTTCGCTGATTTTATCCTGATAAAAGGTTTTTAATGCATGTTCTAATATTTCCACATCAGTTTTGCCTTCTACAAAAATACAAAGATCATGACTAAACAAATTATCTGAAGGTTTGATTCCTAGTTCTTCAGCTATTTCAAAATAATCTATTTCTTGAGTTATTCTACATCCTTCTGCTGAATATTGAGTCAATGATATTGAATCCAATGGCACTTCGGCTATTACTGAAGGAGAATGACTAGTAATGAAGATTTGATAATCAGGATCTTCTGCAATCTTTTTTATTGAACTCGCTAATGCTCTTTGAGCTTGTGGATGTAAGTAGGTTTCCGGCTCTTCTAATAATAAAAGCATTCTTGAAGAATAATCTCTTTCTAGATTAGCTCCTGTTTCTGCAATGTGTTGGATTAGAGATAAAGTTACTAACCTCTTTGTTCCAGTACCTCTGGATAGGAAAGACGTTTCTATTCCTGATTCGTCTTTAATAATAAGGTTTACAGAAAAAATCTTTTTATGATCAATAATGATTTCTGGTCTAATCTCAGCATATTGATTAGGTAGATGTTCATTTAGAATCAAATGAACTTGAGTGAAAATTTCTCCAATATTTTTCTCTATTTCTAGATGGATTTTATCTATTTCATCTTTGCACGTTTCTTCTATTGGTATAGTTTCTCTAAAATAATTTTGTATGTACGCTCCACTTACATCATGCTCTTCTCTTGATCTTACATGTAAAAGGTTTTTTGGGAAATATTTTGAAATCGCTTTGAATACATCACTATTTGGAAAAACGATAATATCATCAACTAAGTCGTGTCCTTTTTCCGTCAGAGTTTCTCTAATTTTACAGGTTTTGCTGTAGTTAGTAACTCCTCTTCCGGATTTGCTATAATCTAATTCTAATTCATCTAACAAATCATTTAGTTCCCTTTCCTTCTTGCTTATTATATTCTGAAATTTTGATTCATTAAAATCAGATGTAATAATTGAGAATTCCCCTTTATCCCCAATTTCATCAAATTGTCGTCGAATTTTAAGACTACCATCACTATGAATGTAACCAATCTTTGTTAAATCATACTCAATATCATTGATATTCAATATCTTTGGATATTCAGTAAAATTAAGCTGAATATACATTTCATTAGGATATTGTAGATGGAAATCTTCCTTATTAGTTTTGTAATTGAGCTTAAGAAAAACCGCTATAGCTTCTAAAATTGTAGACTTACCACTATCATTTTTTCCAACAAAAGCATTAATCTCGCTTAAATCGCTTAACTCAGCAAATTTATATCCACGAAAATTCTTTATAACAATCTTTTCAATCAACATCTTCTGTTACTCTTTCTTGAAATTCTATCACTATGAAAAGCAATTAAAGAATCATTTCTAAAGGAGTTTGATTTTGAAAGAAAATGGTATTTTTTGTTCTTGTTTTTACATTAGTTTGTTAATAAATGTTTGAAATTGCTTTACAACCCTCTTAATCTAGCTTGGATATAATTTTCTTTTTCATTAATATAAAATAAAAGAGTAATTCTACCTTTCACCGGTTTTTTAACTACTAATCCCTTATTTATTAATCCGGCTAGAGGTTTGGGAACATGTTTTTTAAGCTCATTATCAGTAATTATCGTTGGATCACAATTCGTTTTTTTCAACCAAGCTTTAATTTCTTTACGTATTCCATTCCTGCTTACAGATCCTGGAGGAGTAGGTATTTGCAACTTTTTTCCTACAATTCCCAAGTTATCGATGCTACTTTTATATTTATTCAGAAGATACTCAAATATTATTCTCTCCTTTTCTTTTAAGGCAGGTTCTATTACTTGTTCTCTCTCTAATTTGTATTTTAGTTTTAATCTGTTAATTATTTTATTGTCACGAGAAAGAAATTTTACTTGTTCTCTCAACTCCCAACTTTTGATTTTCTGAATTATTTTCTCTTCCAATCTTTTGGTATATTTGAAGAAAGACAGTTTTTGTGCTGCTTCAGTGAATAATACTCTTTGATAGTGATTAGATAGGATATTCAGATTATCAACAGTTGAATAAACAATAGGATCTAAAACTGCTAATATATATTCATAAAATTCAAATTTCTGTTCTATGTGTTTATCTACAAAAATATTCTTATCCAATATCTCGTTTGCTCTATTAGCTAATACTTTTAAGAAGAAAACAAGGGTTATAGTTTGAGCTATTCTGTCTATGAAAAGTTTCGAATGATTTTTTCTATTTATTAGAAGTATCTTGTTGAAATCAAGAAAAACAATTTTCATACCATCTAATAAAAGATACTTTTTGCTTGTTGTATCAAAGTTTAGCATTTGTTGTATATTTTGGTTAATTTCAATTATAGTAAGCAAATCAGATTCTCTAACATATATATTACTATAATCTGTATAGACTGAATCGAGCAGATTCTTTTTTTCAGATGATTTCTTGTTGTTACAAATTTTAATAATTTGGTTGATTTTTTCTTCTACATTGTCTGCTCCATTTTGGATTTCCAAAGAAACCTTCTTTTTTATACTTCCAGCAAGTGAGAGATAAATCTCAGCTCTTTTTCTTCCATTATAGAGTTTGTAATCAATTTCTTTTGTTTTCCATTTTCTATATGCTGAAGTTAAGGCTATAAAGGGTCGAATGGGTTCTTTTTTACATATATCAACTCTTGTGAGTCTATAATAATTATAGCTCTCAGTCGTAAATGAGATATTGATATTCCCTACTTTAGGAACAAAAACTAAATTATTACAATTTTGTATTTCCTCTTTTTTTTGTTCCTTTTTCTTTTTGTAATAGAGCTGTTCAAGTTTTGTACAGATTTTTTCGCTAGTTTTCAGAAAACCTAGAGGTTTTCGAGTTTGATCTTCGAAGATTACTTCTAACAATGGAACAAAGAAACTGAAAGTGAGGTTTATTCTGTTTTTCATCCTTCAACCCCTAAAATATCTTTTGAATCGTATTTCCATTCCTGAAAAACTGTTTCATATCTTTCTGTTGGTAACAACCATCTTCTACTATACATCTGATTGATAACAAATAGTTCTTGAATGTCATTTTTATAGAAGGAGTTGAAAAGACTCATACAATCGAAAATAATCTCATTGGGTATTCGAATGATGAAGTGTAAACCTTCTTCCTTCTCATTAGAATACTTTTGACTGTACACTTCAGGAAAAATCGATAATTGATTATGAATATTTAACTGATTAGAAGGAGATTTTGAAAGAAAGAGAACTAGATTTGATAGTCCAAAAACATAGTTGGGACTGATTCTAGATTTGAAATATTGATGTCTCTGAAAATTCTCTACTTGTTTTCGAACTTCTTTTTCACTTATCCCAAGATCATTTTTAATTGCATTTATTGACATCTCATTTCTCATAAGCATATGATTTAGAATTTCTATACCCTTTTTGTTCAGATTTAGAATTTTTTTCTTTGCTTTGGTAAACTCTTGAATTATGAATGATATATCTTCATCATCTGTAATATCTTCTTTTTCTAGAGCTGAAATGATTTTATATAAGGGTAACAGCCATTTTGCATTTTTATAGTCGTAATTTGAGAAATTAAATGACATTAACCTACTAAGTATATCAAATTTAAAGACGTTTGAGGAGATGACATCGCTTCTTTCGTTGATAGTATCACATAACTTTTGTAAATCGGTTTTAACTCTGGAATTATCTGGTGTCACATAGTTAAGCATAACTGATTGTGAATTAGTATGACTTGTGTAAATTGAGTGAAGAAATGAGCTCTCTGGAAGTTCCTTGAAGAAATCGATCTTAGAAGATAAAGGAACACTATAAACAACCCCATAGATTGCTAATTTGAGAACTGAATGATTCAATAATAATCCTTCGTAAATAAGGTACCTTTCTCTTAATCTTCTTTTATACTTCGACAAATTAGA
>BPTO01000259.1 GCA_023705985.1 Candidatus Heimdallarchaeota archaeon
CATACGAGATAAGGCCACGTGACTGGAGTTCAGACGTGTGCTCTCCGATCTAAATGAAAAATTGGAATAAATTTTGAGGGACTAAAAAGATGTTCTTCAAAATAATCTCTGTTTTTTAAATGTTTTATTTTGTTTTAACACTTACAAAACAACACTTTATTTGTCTCATTAGCTAGTCAATAATTAATTCTCTGCAATGAATAGAAAACAAGTCAAGTTATTAATCGTTTTTCAAAGAAAGTAGAAAACAACTTAGGAATATTCTAGAAAATTCCTAATTCCTTTTATTCATTAAAAATAAAGTTATTAATCCACTTATTTTTGTATCTTTAGTGACTAGGAGAATGGATAGAATCGCAATTTTTGGAAGTACTTGTTCTGGAAAATCAACATTCGCAATAAATTTATCTGAACTCTTAGATATTCCTGTTTATCACCTAGATGACCTTTTCTGGGAAGCTGAATGGAAAATAGCTCCCACAGAAATTTTTCAGAATCTAGTTAAAGACATAATTACAAAAGAGAAATGGGTTATTGATGGAAATTATTCAAAAGTCCGAGAAAGGATATTAAATAGAGTCACTCACGCTATAATACTAAATCCTCCTTTACTTCTAATACTATGGAGGCTTCTTGTGCGTACTTTGGGAAGAAGTACAAAAATAAGATTGGGAAAAATTTCTCGTCTTCCATCACGTATAGAGGAAAATGAAGATAAAGAGTATTTTTTCAAGAGTTTTGCTGAACTAGCAAAATATGCATTTAGATTCAAAAAACGAGGATACAAGAAACTTCTCGAAGAAATAAGTCAAATATTGAATAAAAAAAGCGTGGTTATTCTTAGAAGAAAGAAGAATATACGAAAATTCTTAAGTGAGTTAAGGTTTTAATCGAATCTTGTAGACTTTCAAAGAAAAAGGGAAAGAAGTTCACCTCTTTTTGTTCTTTAGTTTTTCATAATTTTCTTCCAGAGTTTTAGTGAATTTGGAAACTAAAGTAAGTAGAGATTTAGAATCAATTACAGTTAACATAATAGTATATTCACGATCTAATCTATTTCTCTTTGAAATGCGCCAGTTTACCTTTTCTTCAAGAAAGTCTTTGAAATCATCCCCAGTTTCCTCAATAGCTTTTACTATCATTACATGGGAGTCATCGGAGTTGCAGGCCCATTTTAATGGATAGATATATTGAACTTCTGAAACTTTTTTTCCATACATTATCAATTGTGAAATACCATCTCTACTTTTTTCCTCTTTTACGACAGTGATATTAATGATGTCTTGATCTTTCAACTTGTTGTTTGGGATTACAGAAGTAGTTCCCCCCTGTTGGAGAATAATTAAATAGTTAATTGAAATATCTTTTACAATTCCTTCAATATTTAAAGATGGTATGATTAAGTAATCCCCAATATTATGGTGTTTGCTGAAAAGAATGTAGAGACCAGTTATTAAATCACTAACATATCTAGAAGCTGCTAAACCAAAAGCTATACCTATCGTTGCAGCTACTCCAATTATAGCTCCGGTAAATGCAGGAAATTTATTCAGATATGCTATAACAAAAAAAGGTATTACAGTGACTCTTATAATTACTCTTATTGAGTTGTGAAAATCGGGTGTGACTCTCTTTTTAACGGTTCGGAGAATAAAATTCATTATCCATAGTATAGCAATTAGACTAAATGCATAAATGAAAAATGAATCAACATATGCTTTCAAAAAATCCTTGTAACTTAACGTGGAATCTTCACTTTTGTATTTATTATAAATATTCTCAACAAAACTACTTTCAGCAAATCGACTAATTAAATAAATTATGAAGACAGTTAAGAAAACTAGAATCAATATTCCATAGATTATGTGTTTTTTTTGTAAGTTAGCTATTTTTTCTTTTAATTTCAAGTATACCACCTTTTACATGAAGCTCTTTTAGCTGTAATTAAAGATTATCCATCAAATCATCTAATAAAACTGTGATTGGTTTTCAAAGATGGAATAGCAGCACTAGTTCATATTTTCATCTATCTGTGATACTAATATTAAATGAACTAGATTTACCATAGGGGATATTTATACTACTAGAATTCTTAAGTTTAAATAATTCAGGGAGAACCTTTTTCAAAAAATCTAAGGTGAATATACCATGAGTTTTGGATTTTTCAATGAAATCTTCAATAAGATTCTTGTATGGAATTGGATTTTCATATGGATCTAGTAAGAAACCAATTGATGTTGGAGTGTCCCTTGAATCCAATTCTTCATCAATAGGTGGAAGTACTATTAGGATACAACATGTATGATAATTATTTAGTGCAACAGAGCAAAACTCCCCGTCTTTACCCCCTACAGGCATACTAATGAGAGCAACCTCTTTTTTTTCCTTGTTTGATAAATAATCATCAGGTTTTAGTGAGATTATTGTTGGTCCTTGAACGGGTACCATCGTTGCAATAAAAACAGCTTTCATAACACATTTTTAGATAAAACGTCTTTTAAACATTTCAGTCACTTTTGAATACACGTGCAAATTCGTAAGCAAGAATTCTAAACTTGTATACTTGTAGATATCAATATAAACAGAATTCTAAAAGAAAGAAAAAAGAAAAAATTAACTTTTTAATAATCCATCAAAATGTAAAAGAATCACTCTATTAAGTCTCTGTATCCTGTTCTTTTAAGACACCTCTTATACCCATGAAATAAGTGAAACATGCTGAAAGAAGTAAAACTACGAAACCAACTATCATAGTCCATTCTGTTTCCATGAATACAAACATAATGATAGATATGATTATTGAAGGAACAACAAATGTGACTAATGGAATGAACTGTTTAAATTTATATACCATTTATTCATCTCCAAATTTGAGTTTCCGGATTTTATAATAACTCATAGTACCGACAACAAAGATTATTTGAAGATATCCATAGGGAGAGTTTCAATGAAACATAACTAGGATAATATTAAGAAAAAAAGTTAGAAGAAGAGCAGTAGAGGTATTAGGAAAAAAAGGAGACTAACAAACTATAGAACCAATGGGAAATATACTTCAAGAAGAATAAGACATTCGACAAAACTAACAACTATTTTTCTAGAGAATTCACCTTCTTAACCCATTTTGTAAACAATAATACCTTAAGTCGATTCTAACTACTTCAAAAGCTATAATTTATTCAAATTCTTCCTATACTTCATTGTTAGACATAAATATACTTCCCTATCTTCTATAGGAAATTTAGTGCCTTTTTTGCTATAGATGCATTTGACAAAATATTTGTTTCGTCAATAAAATTGTCTACACCACCAATTGGGGAGTATAAGCTTTTAAGAGGTTTTTTGATGGTTTTACTCAAAATTTTTGTAATTTTACTAATATTAATAACTACTTGTGGTCGGTTGAAGTAAGGTTGAGGTTTAATTTCTATTTTTTCAGTTAATTCTAGTTCATTTTGTTTTTCAATCAGAACTTTATATGCTTGACATAGCAATTTTTCTCTTTCATTCCAATTTTCTGTTTTTAGTGTTTTTAAGATAACTTTTTCTAGTTTCACTGAAAGCGATAGCTGCTTAAAACCTGTTCCCAACCATTTTTGGTAAGGAGTATACTTTTTGTCCATTGTGTAACTCATCTTAATAATATATCTTACAAGCCGTGCAGTTTCCAACCTTGATCCAATTTCATCTCCTATAATCCCTGTTCTCCCTACAAAAGCTACTTCTTGGGCTATATATTCCCACAGCGAGAGTATTTTAAACTTCCATACATTCTCAGGATAATATTCTAGATTTTTTCTTGTCTTTGTCAATTCTCCTAGACTATCAAAAAACACTTTTCCAGATGTAAATTCCAACAATAGATGCTCAGGAATCACTAACCATTCTTTTTCTGATATTTCCGTTGAAACAATATCTAAATGTCGTTTGATGAATCTAGTAACAGTTGTAATCTCGACTCTATGATTTATCTTTCCTTCACTTTTTGGTTGAAGAAATTGGTTCATTGAATCATTTGGATCAGGTTCACTCCAGTGTGTAGAATATCCATGGAAAGTGTATGGCAATTTTTCTCTTAACAATTCTTTCAATTCTTCTGATATTTCCTCAAATTTAATATCACTTAGAAATATTTGCACTCTTGGCCCCCAATGATGATCTGTGGAGATTATATCATCAAATCCTAAGACTTCTGAACCAGGACCAATT
>BPTO01000260.1 GCA_023705985.1 Candidatus Heimdallarchaeota archaeon
AATAGCATATGATTCAGAATCAGATAAAATCATTTCTTTTGGTGGATCTCATGCAGACCATGTTGTATCAAACCAAACTTGGATCTATGATTACACTGAAAATACTTGGACTCAAGTTACTCCATCTAATGTCCCTAGGATGAGAGGAGGTTTGTTGATGGCATATGATTCAGAATCTGATGTAGTCATTATGTTTGGAGGAGGTTTACATAAAGATAGTAATCTTGACGGAGTTTTTTTAAGATTTAATGATACGTGGGCTTATGATTATAATGCAAATACTTGGACTAACATAACTTCAGCAACATATCCATTAAATTATCAGTTTGATAGTGTAGCATATGATACAGAAAGTGATCTATTAATAGTATTTGGTGGTTCAACTGAAAGAGACCCCTACCTAGATCCAACTGGTGGAAGATATCATGGAGAAACTTGGTCATTTGACTACAACACAAATACATGGGATAATATCACACCCTCGGTTAGTCCAGTTCCAAGAGTAGGTGCAAACATGGTTTATGATTCCGAACATGACCTAATTATTCTAGTTGGAGGTTATACTCATCTGCTTACTACTGAAATAGACCATGAAACTTGGTCGTTCGATTATAATACTCTGAGCTGGATTGAGCTGAATCTAGATGGTGGTCTTGAAATAAGAGCACACTCAATGGCTTACGACTCAGAAAGTGAAAAAATAGTGATCTTTGGAGGAAGTACAGGCGATAGTCCTTCTAATTTCCTTGGTGATACCTGGGTAGGTGATTTAGACTTCAATAACTGGACCAAGATGCCTTATCCAGAAGATACTACTGATACTAATAGTTTCTTCATTCCAACACTAATCTCTCTCTCAATTATTGCTATAGTTCTAGTGAAAGGAAGAAGAAATAGATAAGCAAATTGCTACCCCTCTTTTTTTATTTTTATTTTCCTAGTTCTGCGTTCAACTCTAAGAGAGATTCCATATTTCTTTGTTATTGCAACGGATGATACTAATTTTTGTGGTATGTGTAGTTAACAAGTTCAACACGGAACTTATTTTCTTCTTCTTTATCGTAACTAATAACGTTTATACAGCAATTTCCTTGAGAAAGTACTTTAAGGTAAGAAGATCCAAATATTTCAGAAATGATTGTACGAGTAACTCCTCCATGAGTTACAATTAAGATATTTCCATCATCTTCGTTTTCATTCAAAATATCAAGAAACTTATTCCATACTCGTTCGGTGAATACATTCCATGGTTCCCCTCCTGACTGTATAACCATCTTTTCAAAATCACCGACACTCTTCAACTTATCAAAGAATACCTTGAGTGGTACACCATCAAGTTTCCCTGAAGTATGTTCCATGAGTTCATCGTATACTACAATTGGTAAATTCAATTCTGATGCAATAATCTTCGCAGTTTCACTTGTTCTACTCAAACTTGAAGAGAAAATTTTTACTATGTTTCTTCCTTTTAGAAATTTAGCTGTAGCTTGCGCTTCTTTTTTTCCAGTCTCATTTAAAGGAATATCTATGTGCCCTGTAGTGATATGTTTCTTTCCGTAATCCGTTTCACCATGTCTGACAAGGAAGATTTTCATGAATGAGAATTCAGTCTAAGCAAATAAAAATGTTAGGGAAGTTAATTACAAATCCTTGGAAATAATGTTCTTCATAGAAAATCATTTCAAGTTTTGTTCTAATTCTTCTAATTTGATTTTATGACATTTTTCTGAAAGATGTCTTTTGAATCCCATCCTTTCATTGATGGATAACATTGGTGCATTAAAATTAGCATTACCTGTTTGAATGAAAATTGTTTCAGGTAGATTCTCTTTAATATAGAATAACATTTCCGCTTTCAACCATTTTCCTAATCCTCTTCCTCGATAAACTTGTTTTACTCCAGTTAAGTGCTGCATTATCCAATAGGGGGTATCAGGAGAAAAACTTATGTCTGTCATTCCACTTAAAGTATCATCTTTTTCTTTTGTTACAAGAACCCACCATCCAAAACCTTTTTCCTTGTTTTCTTCTTCTGATTCTCTCACTGATTTTGGTGTTCTGACTGAAGGTGTCCAAGCAGTATCTCCAAAAGGAACATCTTTGTCTAGTTCTGTGATTAGCGCTGCATAATCCTCAATTATTTCTTCAGGACATTCTTTGAATGATAATATTTCCATTTCCTCTTCTTGAGCCTTTACACGACCTTTGTTAACCCACTCTTCCATCAAGTCCCAATTTACTTCATCAAGATAGAGTCTGTTACGACCTTCTTCAGTCGTTAACTTAGCTCCGATTTTCTCCCAGAATTCCCATACTCTTGGGAATGTAGAACAGGATTCAAGAACAGTAATTAGCTTATTTTGCTTTATTTCCTCAACAAAAGTAATAAGTAAATTTCTTACAACTTCACTTTCTTTAAATTCTTTCAGAATATTGATATCTAAGTAAACAAAGTGTTTATTCCTTTCAAATTCAAAACTCTCTTCAGCAAAATATCGAATAGCTAGATTTGCTATTATTTCACCACTTCTCTCTAGAAGAATTGCTTTTCTAATTTTAACTTCTCCATCCTTTTCACTCCTCATTCTCTGCAATTGAATGTCTTTCGGTGTAAGAGGATCTTTTGGTGATTGTTCCATTTCAAGTTTATCGAAGAAATTTAGATATTTGTATAGAATGTCTTTTTGAGAGTTATGTGGATCTATATCTATTATTCTGAAAGACATAATTATAGTGTACAATTAAATCTAGTCATAAATATTAAGTTCAAAGATTGTTTTGAGAATATCTGGAAACAATACAAAGGAAATTGTAATGTATGAAGAGTTATCAAGGTTTCTGGAAAAGATGGATTAATGGTAGAGATAAAGGAATCTTTCCATAAAATAAAGAAAAACTTGATTGTAATAACCGTTGAAATAGATATCTGATGCATGACCGCCAAAAGGAAAAGTCAATAATGCACAATCAGTTCTTCCTTCACTAATGTATGTTTCTTTCAGTAATCTTGATTGTTCGATTAACCCATCTTTTTCTCCTTGGTAAATCAAACAGGGAGGAGAACTTGAATTAACAAGTATTGCAGGATTTACCCATTCTTGTCTTGATGCAGTTGCAAAATCATAACTAACATTATTTCCTGGATAAAAGGGAATGAAACCCTTAACAGTCATTTGATCTGAAAATATATTTGTATAGTTACCTGAAGCAATACTCAAAGCAGCTGCACATGTAAGCTGTCCTCCTGCTGAACCTCCGGAAACAAAAACAGAGTTCAAATTTGCGCCATACTCTAAATAATGTGTTTCTAAAAATGTTGTAAAATTACCTATATGTCTGACCATATCATCTATTGTAAAGTTTCCAACAACATTCTGAGGAGGAGGATAAATGCTTCCAAGATTTGAGGTCATGTTGGTTAAACCATATTGGATATCAAACACACAGTAGCCTTGATTAGCTAGATAACGATTCATCATTCTGACATTACCTAATCCTTTATCACCAATTGTCCAACCTCCTCCATGAATTCGAATAATTACGGAATTGTTTCCAGGTAAGTTTTCTCCATTGTTAGAAGGTATGTAAGCATCAAAATACAGGAGGATATTTTGATCAACAAAATAACTGCTTTCACTACCGTTAAAGTACAAGATATTTAGAAAAGTATTGCATTTTGGATTACCGTTTCCAAGAAAATACCCTAATATCTGAAATGGTTGTTTAAGAAAATAATCTTCATATCCTGACTGAGAGATAACTTCTTTCCAATCTCCTCCAAAATAGGGATTAAAGGATTGAGAGAACTCTAAATCTGCTCTTGCAACAAATGAAGGTGTTGAAAAAAGAGGTGCAAAGCAAATACTTGAAATAATAATTCCTAAGGATGCAATAGTAGCTATTTTTGTTCTAAAATACCTTGTGTCTTTCTTCACAGCATGTAGAAGAATAGAAGTATTTGCTAGAAAGCCTAAACCAAAGAAAATTCCTGACATAGCAGCAAAAACTGAGAAAAAGAATGAGAAAAGACCAAACCTAAGAGCAGTTAGTATTGTTAAATCTGTTATAATACCAAGTACCAAACCAATAACATTTCCAACTATAATA
>BPTO01000261.1 GCA_023705985.1 Candidatus Heimdallarchaeota archaeon
CCCGAATTTTCTTTTTAGATGTATTTAAATTCACATCATTTAAAAACAATGAAGAAGATTTTTTAACAATGAATAGAGATTTGAATGCTAAATTCGAGAAATTCAAGAAATCAACTGACAGAGAAAAACTAACAATTATTCTAGATTTAAGTAATTATTCTGAAAAAGAAGAAGTTAAGAATTTTCTTCTAAACATAGCGAAAAATGATCTTTATGACAAAATCAGAATACAAGCAATTCTTGCATTGAATAAAAATAAAAGCGAAGAGATTGTGGACAAATTAGCTGAATTATACCCTTTTGAAAAGGAACATTCCGTTAGATTAGCGATTATTGAAGCTATGTCAACCTATAATTCTTCGAAAGTTGAAGAAATTCTAGAGCTTGCTGTAGAAAAAGATGAAGTTGACGTTTTGCGTTCTATAGCATTAAAACATTTACATGAACGAAAAAAGTATGATAAGAATAAGATAATTTCACTTCTGTATTCAGTTTTGACTAATGATTCAGCGTTATTTACTAGACAAATGGCTTTGAGTATTTTACCTTTTTATGCTGATGAAGAAACGCTGGGGAAATTATCAATGATTTACGAGATGGAAAGAAGTACTAAAATGAAATTTTTGATTTATAGCAAACTAGAAGAGATCTCAAATCAGTTTAATAAGAAATTGGCACTCGTTCCTCCTAGAAAACCTAAAAAAGAGGATAAAAGGAACAATAAAAGAAGAAAAAGAAGAATAAGGATAAAAAAAGAGAAGAAGGAAAAGGAACATCTTTTCTATTGATTAAATATGATCTTATGGGTTGAATTTTTTCTCAAAATCAACATTAGCAAAAATAATTAAGTATAATATAGTTAAGTAATGTCGAAAGGTAGTGGTTGGATGCAATATGTCAATGTCAATGATGAAGAACAAGAAATGATTAATCATCTTCTAATTAATTTAGAATCAGTGATTAATAATGGTAAAACTATGGCTCTAGAGGATATTGTTGGTGGAGATGGAATAGTGGGAGTTATTCAAGCATACTTGAGTATGTTGATTTCTAATTTTGAACAAAGTCTCGCTAGATTCAGAGTTTATCCCAGATTTGTTAAAAAACTTCGAAACGGGAAAATACGCATGCATTCAACAACTCGTATTTCTCCTACGGAAACGGGTGACATTACCTGGACATTAGTTCAACCAAAAGGAGAAGCTCAAAGGCTTGTTATTGAAAGTATAAATACACTGACTATCCCAATTTATGAAGAATCACAAAGAGCAAGAACTGAAATTCCTCGTTTAGATATAACCATGAAAGAATATCTTCAAAGTTATGAGAAGATAAAAACGATTAATAAAATTTATACTAAAATCAAGAAAGAACAAGGAAAACAGAAAGCTAAGGCTTTTTTTGATGATTCTGATGAGTTTAATGAGGAAGTAGATCAGCTATTTAGTTTTCTAGAAGGATCCTTCAAAATAGTAGCATATATAGCAGTAATGGGATTAAATGTAAATGGTTGGAAGGGAGTAATAATGAAAAAGGATAATGAATATGAAATCATTTTTGATAGGTTTAAAGATTTAAAAGCATTAGAACAGATTTCTGATTTCAACAAAATGACTGAAGATGAATATTTAGACCTTCTGAAATACAAGTGGAATATAAGAACAAAAAAAAGTGGTCTAAAAGTAACTATAACTGTCGATAAATCTAAAAAACGGATAGTTTTCGGTATAAAACCTAAGCCTAAGTCTAAGCCTAAATCTAAGCCTAAATCTAAGCCTAAATCTAAGCTAAAACAAAAAAGCATAAGTAAATTAATTAAAGGAGAAAGGACAATTAAATCAACAACATAGCCTAATCTTTCATTTTTCTAACTTTCTACTATCTCAGTTTTTAAATTCTAATAAAATTCTTGTTTTATCTAAAATAATCGTTGAATACACATGGAAAATTTAAAAGATAGTAAGTTAAATGTCAAGAAGGTGTTTAAAATCAAGCTTCCTAAAGTTTTTTCACTAAGTTTCGTAGTTTTAACAATAGGAATATTACTATGTAACTCAGCTATTGCTGAAACCACTATCCCTGAAAATACTGAATCAACTGTTCAGTCTTATAATTTTGAAGTCCCTACAATGACTACTAATATTACAATTTTAAAAGATGGTTCCATAGATATATACTACACAATTGTCTTCAAGAATCTACTTGGAGCGGACTCAATTGACATAGTTGATATTGGTGTTCCCAATCATCACTATGAGATAAATTCAGTACGTGCATGGATAGATGGTATTGAAATATTTAATATCAAAAAGAGTACATATATCGAAATCGGTCCTGAAATACATCTAGATGCGCACGCTATTTTACCCAATCATACAGCTGTTTTAGTAGTATATTGTCATAATCCTGCAATGATTTTTCCAGATGAGAATGAAGGATATGCCTCTTTATTATTTGATCAAACATGGTTTAGCTCTTCTTTTACGAGCGGAACAACAAGTAGAACTGTCCGAATTTTCCTTCCAGGGGAATATATTGACTTATCTGTTGTTGAAGAAAGAGTTACAACTTCTGGTGAAAGTCTACTACTTTAAACACTACATATAAGATTTATAAGTGAGAAAGAAAGATAGTAAAAACTTAGAGAAAGAATAAGAAAAAAGAAGATGATGGAATGAGTGTTAAAATAACAGGAAAGAAAATAGATGGAACTGAATTTTCAAAATATTGTTCTTCTAAAGATATATACCTTTCAGATGCCCAATTAACTTCTATAGATTTAAGCCCATTAGCAAAGTGTATGAGATTAGATACTCTCCGTCTTTCTAATAACCAATTGTCTTCTATAGATTTACGACCGTTAGCAAAATGTACAGGATTAAAGTGGCTTGAACTTGCTTATAACCAATTGTCTTCTATAGATTTAAGTCCGTTAGCAAAATGTATGGAATTAAAAGGTCTCGCTCTTTCTGAAAATCAATTATCTTCTATAGATTTAAGTCCGTTAGAAAAGTGTACGGGATTAGGAATTTTCCTTCTTTCTAATAACCAATTAACTTCTATAGATTTAAGTCCGTTAGCAAAATGTACGGGATTAGAACAAATTAGTCTAAATAACAACCAATTGTCTTCTATAGATTTAAGTCCGTTAGCAAAATGTATGGAATTATGGAATCTCGAACTAAATGAAAACCAATTGTCTTCTATAGATTTAAGTCCGTTAGAAAAGTGTACGAAATTACGGGAACTCGAATTTGATGAAAGTACTTCATTACTGTGGAAAGGAAAAAATAAACCTAGACGAGAAGACTTGCCAAGAGTAATGAACGAACATTATAACAAAATCAAATATTCTAATTAGAAAAACCGCTACTCTAATCAATTACAGTTAGACAAATTTTCACACCATATTAGACTAATAATGGTTCAAATGAAATATAAAGGATGTAAGAAAGTATTACAGTTAGATTGCAAGAATGCGAAAGAAAAAAGGTAATAAAAATATTAGGGAAAAAAAGAGAAAAAATGCAACCTAGAAGTAGGGAAAACTAGTCTGGTATAAAAAGGAAATGAGAGATGAAAAGATAGAAGAGAAATGACTTGGGGAATGATACTGAAACTATATGCGGGGAAGGAAGAGAAGAGTATAGAGATAGCAAAATACAATATAATAAACAGTGAAAGACTAGAGAGAATATTAGCAAGGTTCTTAGAAGAACAGAAGGAGCAATTGGAAGAAGAAACAAGAGAGGGAAGGGGATGGGGGATAGAGATAAAGATAGTGGATGAGAACAAGAGAGAAATATCGTTAAAGAATTTACATGAACTGATATATGAGCAAGAGGAATTGAGAAAAACGTTCACAATGACGACAAGAGCAGTAGGAAAAATATTGACGGAAGGGATGAGTTAAGTGAGAAGCGACATAGAGATAGCGAGAGAATATGTAAGAAGGATGAATAAAAGGGAAAGAAAGTTCTTCTATTGGACAGAGATAGGGCAATGGGGAATATATGTATTGATAAGTGTAATAGTGACAGTAATAGCATTTTGGTATAAAGAAGAGGGAAC
>BPTO01000262.1 GCA_023705985.1 Candidatus Heimdallarchaeota archaeon
AATAAAATTCAACAAAATACCCAACTGAAGTACTACAAAACCGACAATAATTGAGAACGTCAATAATAGTTGAGTTTCGTGCAAAGGGCTAATGAGAGGTATCCAATCTATCCCAATACTGTGGAAGAATTCTGGTAACAACGTTTCATCACCAAAAAACGAACCAAAAAGCACACCCATAAAAGCCGAAGTTAAACCACAAACAATGAGCAACTCTGCTCCAGAATAGATATAGCCAGACATGGATTCATCAGGTTCGATTTTATTTTTCTTTTTCTTGTATAAGAAGAAACCACCGATTAAAGCTAAAATTAAACCATGACCCAAATCAGCGAACATCAATCCAAAGAGCAATGGAAAGGTATACTTGACTACTGAATAAGGATCAACTTCGTGCAAACTTGGTTCTCCTATTCCTCCAACTAAACCACGAACAACTCCCATAAACTTTCCTTTCTTTGTTATAGAAGGACTCATAAGAGGAACTTTTTCAGTGAATGTAATCTTCATTTCAAATTTTATCTCTTCATTTACTTTTAGAATTTGGTCTGTTTTATCTGCTGGAATCCATCCCCAGAAAGTAATTTTATCGTCCATAGTTTGACAAATTTCTTCTGTTCGGATTCTCTCAAGTTCTACTTCTATGATTTCGTTTACAGCGGCTAGTCTCTCGGATATAGAAGAGTATATTTCTTCAAGAGACTCATCAATTTTTTCTTTTCTTGTGTTCAATTTTACTATAGTTTCCTCAAGGGGTTCATCAAGTTTCATTATTTCTGTATCAAATTCAAGTTCTTGGAAAGAATACTCGCCTAACACCCTCAAAATTGCAGGTTCGTAATCCTTTAAAGATAAAACAAGAAGATGTTTCTCGTTTCCTTTGGAATACTTTGGTTCTGAGAACCGAAACAAAACATTGCCATCAGTTACCTCCTTTAGGAAAAATCTTACTGCTTTGACCTGGCTTTTTGGTATTGTGCCTAGTTTTGTTATTGTTTGGAAACCTTCTTCAAAAAGACTAATTTCTAAATCTTCATTGTTAAATCGCTCTTCAAAGGGAAGAGAAAGCTTCATTTGTTCTATTCTTTTCTGAATTTGATTTCGTTCACTCGTAATAGATAAAATCTTTTCCTCGTTTTCTTGAAGGAAATTTTCAATGAAAGCTTTCGAGTGAATATATTGATCTACTAGTTTATATTTTTCCGAAATTAGTGCTTCAGAAGTCTCAAATTGAGCTAAGTCTATAATTTTCTTTATCCGTGTTCGATATTGAGTAAGTTCTATCCTTTTCGAGTTGAGTTTTTTAGTGCTCTCTGGATTTTGAGAACCTATTTTAATTGGATGAACAGCATTTAGTGATAGAAGAAGAGAAATGAACTGTCTTGAATATTCCTCAGGTGCTTCAAATTTTACAAATGATGATTTTTTAGCGAATAAAAATCCACCTTCTGCAGGTAATTCTCTGTGGGATAAGTGAGGAATGTGTTTAACTCCCCTCTCAAGTTTTTTAGGAGCAGTAATTGTTAATTCTTCTCTTTCTTCACTTTTACTTTTTTTGTAAGCAAAAGGAACTTCTGAGAGTTCATTAACATTAACTTCACATGATAATAACTTCAACTCCTCAGTGAAATCATTAAGTTGTTTCTTTTTTATCCACCCCCAGAGTGTAAGAGTTTTTTCGGAGGTTCTGCCTTTTTCCTCCATCGTTAAAAGATCATGAGCTACATAAATAAGAGAAACTTTGTATAAGATTTTATCTTTTAACTTAGATGTAATATTTTCCAGTTCATTTTTTGCTTGCTCAAGATCTGTACCAACCCTACTATAGAGTTTATTGATACTCGCTGCTTTTGTAATTTTATCAATAGAATCAAAATCAGATAAATCTAATTTGGTAGTATCAAAATGATTCTTTTGAAGAACATCTTCTATCTGAGATTTGTAATCATTAGTAGAGACGCAAATAATAGCACGTCTATCTGGATCATTTGTAGTTGTACTCCAGAAAAAGAAATTATCTGCTGATATTTCTTTTATGTAGAAACGAATTAACTCTTCGTAAGAAGTGGGTATTTCGCCAAGAAGTGTAAAGGTTCTAGAACCTGAAGATAACATATCAAGAGATAACTCATTTTCTTCAACTTCTCCTTTAAATTTTGCTAATGCAGAAAGAATTCGTTCGTCCTTTAATAATTCTTGATATCTATCATATAAAGAATTTATTTGACTCTCTTTATTTTCTACAAGCGCTCTAATTTCAGAATCTAATTTGTTCAAATTGAAAAAAGTACTGTAATCTTCCTCTTCTAAAGTGGGAAGAGATGAAAAGTCAAATCCCATTTTAAAACTCATTAACCCTAATCGTTTATAACTCTCTTCAAGAGAGTCTTTTAATTGTTGTATCCTAGCCTGTTGTTTGGGCGATTGTGGGTCAACAATTTTTTGATTAAAAAAATCAATTCCATGAAGTTTTATTAATAAAGGGAGAGTCTCATCGACTTTTGTTTGTAATTTTATGAGTATTTGAGGGGAAGTAATAATGTTTCTTATCCTACTCAAGCCTAGAACCATCTATGTTTCACCTGAATAAAAATTATGTTAAATTACGAGAATTTAAGATTATTTTAAAGTCTTCCTCTCCGACAGAGATTAGGGTATAAAGTATCATAATAATGTCCTTTCTCCATAGTTTTTTTCTCATTTTATCAGGTACTTTTTCAATTTCATAATGTAAAGAAACTCTAGGCATACTAGATTTATTTTTCAATACATACCGATAGATGTCCTTTGATACAAATTGCTAGCCTCCTTTAACACGAGGAAAAGATTCAACTAAATTGATGAAATGTTTTAGAAAAGCAAAAAAGTGATGCCTTTTAATAGAATCTTGAAGGGATAAATAATATAAAAACAATACCTGAAACTAGGTCTAGAAATAGCACAAAGTATAAAAACATTGAAGGGAGAGTGAATAAGCGCTCAAATGAGCATAAGACTATAGGGAGATATTGTCAAAGACTATCAAAAACATTAAATACTAAATTAATAGTAACTGATTCATATAATCCTTATAGCTAAAGTTAAGCTCAAAATATAGCATAAAAGGTGAAATATATTGGAAGAAGTAATAAGTAACAAACCACTCGTAATCGACAATGGTACTGGTTTCACTAAAAACGGTTTCGCAGGTGAAGACCAACCTAGAAGTGTTTTTCCGACTATTATAGGTTATCCAAAATATCAGATAATCATGACAGATGTTGAACACTATGTTCGAGAGTACTACATTGGCGAGGAAGCTATCAATCTTCGTGGTGTGCTCAAACTTGTTTATCCTGTTGAGCATGGCCAAGTTCAAGATTGGGATGCTATGGAAAGAATTTGGCACTACACATTTTATAATGATTTGCGTGTTAACCCTAATGAACATCCTGTTCTATTAACTGAACCTCCTCTGAACAAGAATCAGAATAAGGAGAAAATGGCTGAACTAATGTTTGATACATTTAATGTTCCTGCTATGTATATCTCCATGCAAGCTATTCTTTCTCTCTACGCTTCTGGCCGTACAACTGGTATTGTCGTCGACTCTGGTGATGGTGTTACACACATCGTGCCAGTCTATGAAGGTTTTGCTATTCATCACGCTATCCACAGATCAGATATCGGTGGTCGTGATGTTACTGACTACTTACGCAGACTCCTCAGACAACGAGGTTATTCGCTTTCTAGCAGTGCTGAACGTGAAATCGTCCGTGATATCAAAGAACGTCTTTGTTATGTTGCTCTTGACCCTGAAAAAGAACTAAGATTAGCTGAAAAAGTTTCAGGAATGGAGAAGACATACACTCTCCCTGATGGTGAGACACTTACCATTGGTGCAGAGAGATTCATGGCCCCTGAATTGTTCTATAACCCCGGTGCTATTGGATCTGAAGAAAATCCTCTAGACGATTTGATTTACCGATCAATTCAAAGCTGTGATATCGATCTCCGAAGAGATCTATATGCAAATATAGTTCTATCTGGTGGTTCAACAATGTTCCCAGGTCTTAAA
>BPTO01000263.1 GCA_023705985.1 Candidatus Heimdallarchaeota archaeon
TTAGATAAAATTGTTACAGACGTAAAAGCCGCATCTTTTCCCTTCAGATTTTTCGTGTCTTTGGATGAAACGGAAAAAAAATTCATTCTAACTAGTGAAGGAACAAAAATAGAAAGTGAAATAGATAGAGTACAACTTTATGGATTAATAACAGCTGTTAATTCAACTACAGGTAATATGGAACAAGAATTCATACAAAAAGGGAAATCAGGTGGTTATGAGTCTTACGACTACTGGAAAATGGAAGAATATGTAGAAAATAGGGCTAAAACCCTAAGTAAAATCGTAACTGAAGCTAAATCTGCTCCTAAAGGAAAAATCGATTATGTTGTTGGACCTAACATTATAGGGATAATGTGTCACGAAAATCAAGGTCATCCTAGTGAGGCTGATCGTATATTAGGCCGAGAAGGAGCTCAAGCTGGTGAAAGTTACTTAAAAAAAGAAATGCTAGGTGAAAAAATAGGCTCAGAAGAAGTTACTATTATTGATGATCCTACGATAGAAGGCTCTTTTGGCTACTATTTGTACGATGACGAAGGTGTAAGAGCAAAACCTCGATTCCTTCTGAAAAAAGGTCTCTTCAAGGATATGTTTCATAATAGAGAATCAGCTGCTTTTATGAATACATCGAGTACATCTGCAGCTAGAGCTATAGGCTATAACAGAGAACCTATTCCGCGGATGTCTAACACTTTTCTAGAACCTGGTGATTATTCTAAGGAAGAGCTGATTGAAGATGTTAAACTTGGTGCACTAGTGATTAATTTTACTGAATGGAATATTGACGATCGAAGATATCATTCGAAATATGTTGGTTTGGAGGCTTATCTAATAGAAAATGGGGAAGTCAAAAACTTAGTAAGTCGTCCAGTTATCGAAGTAACTACGCCTAAGCTCTGGAGTTCTATAGATGCTATTGCTAAAGAGAGTTATTTAGATTTTGATGGAGTAATGTGTGGTAAAGGTGAGCCTGCTCAAGGAGCTCCAGTTTATTGTGGTGGTACTTATATGCGAATGCGAGATGTGGAGGTAAGGTGATAACTGATGGAAGGATTTTTAGAACCGTTTCCGATTATAGAAAATGTCGTTCAAAAGCTAGTTTCCTTAAATTTTGAGGATTATATTGTTTCTTTTGTGAAAAACGACAGTTCACAGCTACGTTTCGCAGATAATCAGTTTACAATCGCAAAGAATTGGACTTCAGCTACTCTCAAAATTTTCGGTGTTAAGCAACAAAAAACAGTAAGTACTGAAATCAATAATTTGACAACTGATGTTATTAATAATACTTTGGAAAATTTAGATAAATTAGCAATTGCTTTACCTAAAAATGATAATTATTTGGGAATATCTGAAGGACCTTTCAGTTACCCAACTATTGAACAACTTTTTGATCCCAACTATGATGATTTTCATAGCAAATCCGTGGACAATGTAGAATTAGCAATTAATTCTGCGCTTGAAGTAGGAGCAAAAAGATCCGCTGGAGTGTTGTATTGGAAGAAGATAGAAGAAATTATCCTATCCTCAAAAGGAGCAACAGCACAACATAGCAAGACAAGCTATGAGTTTACTATTAGATCATTTGTGGATGGTCAAACTTCAGGACAAGGAGTCTCAGTGGGTTGTCTATCTAATTCTATCAATTTTGAAAAAGCTGGAAAACAAGCAGGAGAAATAGCTAAATTATCTGAAGGTGGAAAAGAAGGAAAACCAGGTAAATATAATGTGCTTCTAAGTCCAACTGTTTCAGCTGACATAATAGCAGCTACTCCCAGAGCAGCAAATCCATTTAGTGTAGAAATAGGTTTTTCGTGGTTGAAAGACAAAATTGGTGAAAAAATTGGTCCTGAAAATGTAACTGTTTATGATGACGCTCTATTACCCAATGGACTAGATTCAAAACCTTTTGATGATGAAGGACATCCTACTGGTAGAAATGTATTAATCGAGGAAGGAATACTCAAAGGATTAATCCACAATACTTCGACAGCTAAAAAAGCTAATACAGTGAGCACAGGAAATGCAGGATTACTAAGTCCTGAGAATTCAAACATTTTCTTTGAACCAGGAGATTATACTTTGGATGAACTTATGGAACTATCAAAAGGTAAACCTACTATCTATATTACAAGTAATTGGTATACTAGGTTTACAAGTTATATCGACGGAATATTCTCTACTATACCTCGAGATGGGATGTTCTTGATCGAAAACGGAGAAATAACTAAACCTGTCAGAGAACTACGAATAAGTGATTCCATGCTCAATATTTTTAATAATATCAAAGCGTTAGGAAAAGATTTAACCCAGATAAAATGGTGGGAAGTTTATGTACCTACTTTCATCCCAAGCATACTTATTGAAGAGGTTAACATAACTTCAGCAACTAGCTGAAGATAATCTCTGAATATCCTTACCTTACTAGCAATGTTTTTAATAGGAATTCAATTAGAGATATCAGTGATTTTATGTCGTTCACTCTTGAAAAGAAACACGTTATTTTAATAACTAAAATAGGTCTCGCAGTTTTCTACGGACTGTACTTATTAGCTATGCTTTTAGGTTTGTTCATTAGTAACGCCAATATTACCTTTACTAGCCGTTTTTACTTTTTAGAAGCTTTGGCATTCAACGCAGGAGCAGCATGGACATATTTCCATATGTTCTCGTTGTTCGCAATGACCGGATTATTAACGATCTATATAATCTATTTAGTTACTGGTAAAAAGACAAAACTGTTGAAAACTATTTCTATATACTTCTTTGGTGCCTATCTCACTTTTGCTGGTATAGCAATGTTTGCTCTTGGAGTTACAGCTGGAACTCAATTTGACTTTTTGATTATAGCAACGTTGCTTTTCGGTATATCGATATGGTTATCCACCTTACTAGAAAAAACCGAAACAATAGCAAAAGAAGATGGTTCATTGATTAAAGCAATGGGATCATTGCTGTACTTTGTTGGAATCATCATATCTAATCAGAAGATATTGTTCTCAGCTAATGCTGAACCAACAGCAATATTGTATGGGGTTCAAAACTTATTTATAACAAAATTCTTTTACCCTACATTGCCTGATTGGATTTTCGGAGGTTTGATATGGTTATTTGTATCTTTATACCTTGGAGTAGAATATTTGAACTCGAAAGGTATAATAACAACTACTGAAAAAACTAAAACTATTTTGAAAAGTGCTATATTTGCAACATTTACTTTAGAATTACTACTATTCAGCATATTCTTTATTTTCTTCGGAAGTATGCAGGGAGTTAGTGTAATTCTCATGTTTATTGGAAGTATGGTCGGTCTTCTTACGTCTATAGGCTTAATTTTCTTGCTTTTAGATAAGTGGGGATTACTTCCAACTCCAGGAAAGCCTAAAGAAACGCCTCTACCTACAGAACCAACAGAAGAACCACTAACACTACAAGAATAATCTCATTTTCTTTTTTTTCTTTTTTCATTTTTTTGTATAGCGCTTAATGCATTCATACTTGTAGAAATCTAGAAATTAGGAGAAGATTAACGTAGGACTAATTTACACAAAAAAGGGAAGAGGACACTTCGATTATATACTGAAAGAACAGCTCACTTATTTCATTATGTAATATCGTTCAGTTTTAAGTTTTTTATTTTATTATTACCAATAGAAGCACCTTTTTCTCCTAATATTGCTAGAATTACTGTACCGATTATAATAATGACTATCCCTAGTGAAATCAGTATTTCAGATACTGTATCTATAGTTTCCCACTCTCCTAAAACAACAACACCATATAAAACAGGAAGTATTCTTAAAACTGAATTGTAGGTTGGAATAACTATTACAGCTTTACTTCTCTGATAAGAAAGCTGATTAAAAATGGTTGACACCCCGCTCAGAACAATGAAAATTACAATTAATATCCACATTCTCCAATCATTGAATATTGAATATTCCTCGGATCTGATGATTACGCTGGCTCCATTTAAAATGATTACAGCTACACCTATAGTTGTACCAGCTAGAACACTATAGGCA
>BPTO01000264.1 GCA_023705985.1 Candidatus Heimdallarchaeota archaeon
GTCAGTTACTCTGATTTCGAGTATGCGTTTCATACTCCTCTCACATCCTCAATCAATTAATTTTTTTTTTAATGATACGGCGACCACCGAGATCTACACTAGATTTGATTGTTTGATTAATAATAGAAAAAGAGTCTATTTCCTCCAAAATATTTAGAACAAACATGGATTATTATATTTAGAATAATGTTAAGAAAAACAACAAATAATGTGCTACAACATTTAGAGTAAATAACTATCAAAACACATTATTTTTTCTTTCTTTTCCTATAATTTAGTTTTCTTGAAGAATATAATACTCTATGTGTCCATGTTGTATCAGTTTGTTTTGTATCCAGCTATAAAGTATGGTAGATGGATACAAATGCATCATAGAGATCCGGTTTAGTGTTTTATAATACTCATTATGCGTTTGTTGCTTATCTTCTTCTTGATTAATTGTTTCTGTGGTAATTAATGATTATTGTGTAGCATATATAGATTAGTTGAATTATAATCCCATAAAAAAATGCTTCTTGTCATAATATTGCCTGTTTTACAAAGATTTATGTTCTCAAAATAAAAGCAAATAATGAAAGAAGTGAAACCTGATAGTAATAGATTTTTATGCATAATCTGTAAAGAAGATAAAAACATTGAAGAAAACACTATTGAGCATGTTTTTCCAGAAGCAATAGGTGGAGCTCTAACAATTTCCAATGTATGCAGGACATGTAACAGCTGGTTGGGAAGTGATGTTGACTCTTATCTAACAAATAATTTCCTTTTTCAAGCAGAATGTCAAGATCTGAAATTAGCTCTCAAAAATGGCAAAATACCTAATATCCTCAAAAAAGGCTCACTAGAAACGGACCAAGATAGAACTGTATACTATACTATGGATGAAGAAGGAAATCCCAAGGATCTTTATGTAACACCAAAGATAACAAAAGAATATACTAAAAATGGTGATTTAAGGATTAGTGCTTCTGTAGATTTTAAGGATAAAGAAAAATTAGCTGAAATGATTAATAAAACATTTGAACGAGAGGGTTTTTCAAAGATAGATCCAGATACAATTCTGCAAAATATGACAATAATAAAAGAAAAACCAATAATGAAGATTCACCCTTCAAGAATTAAAGTTCCAAAGAATATCTCCTATAGCAAAGAAGAGATTATAATTGATACACTTAGATATAAACTAAGTATTGCTAAAATTGCATACGAACTCAGCTATTATTGGTTAGGGAGCAAATTCTTAGATGATGAAACTGGAAACCAGATAAGACTTTCATTACTGGAGAAAAATATATCAGTTAATACTTTAAAACAATTTCAGACATCCGGAATTATAGAGTATATTGGGGAATCTCCATCAATAGATATTTGGAAGCATTTAGACGATGCATATATTGGTGTCATGGTCAGACTTAGTGGGTTTATTTTTATTTATATTAAATTATTAAATGTAATTGAGGGATTAATTTTAGTTAGTAAACAATCATTTAATTACAAAAATTATGAGGATAAAATTGTTATAATTGACCCTAGAAACAGAACCCACCAAGAGAATATTCTTCGTGCAGAACTTGAAGTGTTAGGAAATAGAGAGGAAATTTTTCAACAATTAATCCTTAATATTGGTAATCTGATAAAAAAAACATCTTCTGAAAGATAGAAAACATATTGGCTCAAAGTTCATCTTGATTTATTTGATTAATTAATAACTTCTTGGAAATAATAATGAGAATAACTGCTATAAAAGTCGAATACGCACGTATTCTAATATTTTGTTGATATCTATCTTTCCTTTTTTTCCTTCTACATAAATCTTGAAGATCATTCGCCAGTTCATTGATGCTTTTTTATCGTTTCTAGCTCGTCCTTTGCATATTTCCAGATAATTGTAGTACTGTAATTTTTGATTTCTGCCAAAGTAAAACATCTAAAATCAGAATAATCCTTATCTAAAATCTTTTTGAAGAACCATCCATATGTTCTACAACTTTTACTAGTTCATTCTTTATTTGCCATTCTGCTCGAAGAGGTTCTTTTACTCTGTATTCAACTTTATCTTGATCAATGAATCATCATTTTTATACAATGGTGTCTTCTTATAGATTTTTACTAATTCATCCTTTATATTAAGATGTTTTCCGTAAAAATAAATAAAATCTTTCATCATTTTTTTACCTAATTTTGGATCAATATTCTCCTTGATAAAGATATCATCAAACTCCTTTTTAGATGGTTGGGAAGTCAAACCCTCATTTGCTTGGTAATATACTAGCCAATCAAAAGCTCTTGATATATTCTTTAAAATTGATGTCTGTAACAGAAGCCTTACAGCTAATGCAGATACAGGTTCAAGAATGGGATTTGTAAAGGATGTTGATAAGAAATCCTCTGTAGATACGTTGTCTCTACATTCATTTACTTCAGAATATGCATTAAGTGCTTCTTTGAAAGTTTCAAATAGTTCCTCAAGACGAATTTTGATCTCTTTACCACCTTCAATTTCCATATTTAACTCGTTCAGAATAAGATTTTGCGGTGTCATGTATAAAGAAAATAAAAGACTAGATGTTGCATAAGATAGTAAACTAATCAAATATAACCAAGCTAAAGAATTATTAATTGCTGAGAAATTAACTTCATCTTTTTTCAAAAAATTCATTATTTGATAACAAATTAATGTTTGTCTATGAGCTTTAGATTCCCAGAAGTTAGCTGTTAAGAAGTGGTATCCTGGAGCAGTTTTTTCTTTAACTTTTAGTAATGAATTCTGTATATTTTCAAATGCCTCAAGATTCAGAAATTTTACAGTTCTATCATCGAAATTTGTTTTTTGCTTTAAAACCTCAAGTTGATCTTTTCCAATAATTGTTATACCTAACCTTCTTGCTTGTTCCTTACTCTCAAAAGATAGGTATTTTGATGTAATAACAATTCCTTTGTTTGATTTAAGGTATTTTTGAAGTCCAGAAATAAAGAAAATTTCTTTAGCAATTATTGCTTTTTTTCCCGCTTTTGCAGAACAGATTATTTTGATTTCCCCTAGAAATTCATCAAATTTAATTGCAAGAACATCAATATCTGTATACTGTCGGACTTCACCTGTTGAATAAAAAGCTGAGACATAAACATTAGGTTTAACATAATAACCTAAGGACCAGAAAATTTTCATCAAATCTAGTTTAAGATTACTATCCTTATCTGTTTTAAATCCAAAACTCATAATCTAAGCCCTCCTGATACTTTAAAACGTAGCTCATCAAATGATTCTTTTAGTTTCCTATCATCTTTAGGTGAGTATCTTAATGCTCCTCTATATTCAATTGTTGCCAAATGATATGAGGGTGTGTTTAGAATGTCATCGCTTTGGTATCTGTCAGTTCTTAATATTTCTTCAATTGAGACTTCAGCATTTTTCATTAGACTATTAGCAAGTTCAACAGCATTGACATTTTCTCTGGTTCGAATCAAAGCGGGTCTGTAGCCTTTAAATGCTTGTGTACCAGAAAGTGCGTATCCAATCCCTTGATCTAATTCAATTAAACCTGCTATTGCTGAATTCATGTATTGGGTTTTTCCATGACTATGATAGTTTATTCTCTTTCCTTCTAGAAGTTTAGAGATTAGAAGATCTGGACGTTCCAATCTTGTTGGCTCTCCAAGAAATTGTGCATGTCTAAGTGATGTGATCATTGTTTTGGATTTTTCGAATATGTCACCTTGAGGTATAGCATCTTTAAACACAGGTAGAGGTGGAAAAAGAAAGGTGGAACTACTAGTTGTAGATTTATAACCAGGATCTGTATGTGAAGGAAGAATAAAACCTTCTTTTACACATTGCAACGATATTTTTTGCTCTTCTTTGGTTAATCTAACTAATGGATATCCTGGGAATTTTGTAATCTTCTCTAATAT
Organism: Candidatus Heimdallarchaeota archaeon; assembly: GCA_023705985.1. Lineage (GTDB taxonomy): Archaea > Asgardarchaeota > Heimdallarchaeia > Heimdallarchaeales > Heimdallarchaeaceae > 18H4-34. Next base: position 3,913 of record BPTO01000264.1, read on the forward strand.
AGAAGCAATAGAATTTGATTCATCTAAACTACTTTGATTTAAGATCTTTTCAATTAGTGGATATTTATTAAAGTATAATCCTGGATTACAGATAACATTGTAAC
>BPTO01000265.1 GCA_023705985.1 Candidatus Heimdallarchaeota archaeon
CTATAGTAATCTACTTGGATGATTATGATCTCTCAGCTGGAATATATAATATTACTATTGAGGTTGGAGATGCTTATGGTAATAATGCAACAGATACTGTATTTGTGACTGTAACTGATACTACAGCACCCAACATAGATGAACCAGAGAATATTGAATATGGTGAAGGAACTACAGGTAATAATATTGCATGGACAGCAACGGATTATAATTCAGGTACATACGTAATTTACTGGAATGATACTGAAGTTGATAGTGGTACATGGTTATCAGGTACGCCTATAGTATTTGACTTGGATGCACTATCTCTCTCAGCTGGTATACATAATATTACTATTGTGGTTTCAGATGCTTATGGTAATAATGTAACAGATACTGTTATTGTGACAGTTGTCGTTGTAATAACAGAATTTAATTCAATGTATAATTTCTCAATCATCTTAGTCAGCTGTCTTGCTATAATTACAATTCTTTCCAAGAAAATGAAGCTTAGGAGATAATAACACCTTTTTTTTCTTTTTTTTCATTTTTAACAAAATATTTTCAATTTTCTTAAGATTCTAGCCTTCTGATAAAGGGATGAAGTTTATTTCTGTTGGTTTTTTTTAGGAGATAGTCTTTATAATAATTATATATATTTTACCAATAGTGGATGTTTATGCCCTCTGACTATGATAAAATGAAAGATATGATTATCGAGATCTTTTGAATTTGTTAATCTAGTCAATTTCTCTTAATAACTGATTAAGTTAATATGTACGGCAATCTATTCTGTTGTATGGCATTTTTTATTTCCATACTCACTCTTTTACCTGCTGATACTGGTTCACCCCAGTACACAGCTGAATATTGACTTCCTATACCCATGAAACTATTCGTTCCCCCTCCCATGCGCATTGAAACATCAAAAACTACAAATTCATAATCCTTCGTTATCATTGTCTGAAGAGCAAATGGTCCTATTATACCAGGAGGGTAGAACTGTCTTGTAGCATCTACGAATCTATCAGCCATTGGATATACGTATCTTAACATACTTTCTCTTAATGTTACAGCATAATTTCCTATCTCTTTCATCTCTTCTTCCATTTCCAGTTTCAGCTGTTGATATGCTGGTAACCTTGCTATACCGTCAAGATCTGTTACAAATCTTTTGTCAATCCCCATTAGTTCTACTCTCTGATACATCGGTGAATAAAAGAAGTTAAAGTTGAAAGGTACCCCTGTTACAAATTCTTCTATTGATGCTTGCGAAAAATCTTCTTCTCTAATTGTTCCACTTTCAATTCTTTTGTCTAGTTCTTCTTTGAAGTTTTCTTGGTCTTTAGCTACAAAAAACCCTCTCTCTACTTTTTGTTTAGCATGAGGCATTTTACATATTACTGGTCTGTCAACTTCCGCTATAGTGTCGAAAACCTTCGGATACCGAATTGAAGCTTGTTCTAGAATTTTGTAATAAGTGTGCAATCCTACTCTTTCTTCAGTTTTTAGCAGATTACGGCTACCAAACAGAGGAATCATGAACTCATTTTCTATTCTTTCTACCCCTGAATATACTGCAAAAGATCTATTAGGAATGAATATAGTATTTTTCTCTCTTAATTCTTCTTGAACCGTGAAGATATCAGAATAATTCTCCAGCACTATGCTTTCATCTATAATTCTAGACATTCGTGAATAAGGCTCTTTTCTTCCTTCTTGAAGTATAACTATAGTTTGGAAACCCATTCTTTTCGCACCATCAAGAACATCTAGAGCTGAATGTGACCCAAGAACACCAATGGTTATATTGTCATAATCATACCCTTCTAGTAATTTACTAACAAACTCAATTGACATTGATATAACAAAAATGACTTTACAAAAAAGAGTTTTGGAAGAACTATTATTTTAGGTCTGACGAAGCTTTCATTTTTCTTTCCTTTTCTTTAAAAGCTTAAGACGAAATATTTTGTAGATTTTTTTGCATTTGTTCTTTATTAAGCGAAATATTTCACATATATCTTTTTTCAAAATTTGATAATTTACTCTTTTAAACATACTCTGATAGAATTCAAAGGGTAGAAACAATGAAATACTTAGTAATAATAGTAACAGGAAAAGAGGGTGTAAGAAGCGTGATTCAATCATTATTATCCAATTTAAATAATATATTACTAGTATTGAAGAGAGAAAGGAGACTAAAAAGAAGAATTCCTTACATAAAAGCGTTAATTTATTTAAAACCAAGTATCCTTTGTTTATCTCTCCTCCTCCTGACTTTATTCCTTTTAGATGATTTTTATTTCTCATTTTAGGGATTTTTCTTATTGCTTCATCTATAATTAGTAGAGAACTTAAAACTAGAAATGGTGTAATATATGTGTCATAATATTTGAATATCCCTCTTGACATAAAAACATGAATAAGAACTAGCAACCATGTAATGTATAAACTGAATATTGTCTCATTTTCACCTATCTTCTTACCATTGAAACTTGAAATTAGAATAGCAAGAATATATGAAAGAAAGAAAGGAATCATTGCAATATTGATAACAATATAGAAATTAGTCAATGTAGTCGAACCAAGATAAAGAAAAGTATTTGCTAGAGTTACTCCATGTTTTATCGCGTCTCCACCAAGTGCAGCATACCATAAAGGTCTCCCAACTCCGATTAATCGCCCAATATATAGATGAGGAGTTATTAGAATCCAAGGTATAGAAAAAAGAAACGACCAAACTACAAAAGGTAGAATGAACTTCTTTAAAGCAAATGAAATACCCTTCTTTTGACGTATTATAAAAAACAAAGGTATGATAAGAAAAAGTGGTACTTGTTTGGATAACCAACCCATAGATAAGAAAATAGCAGAAAATTTATACTTCTCTTTTAAAAACATCCAAATGGCAATAAGAGTGAAAAAAGTCATTTGAGGGGTATTTAAATGGTAAGCGTCGATGTAGAATAAACACATGGGCATAAATAATAAAGAAATTGCCCCCAAAACACCATAAATATGCTTTGCAAGCCTTCTTTCTTTGAACTTCTTCAAATCTTTAATAATCAAATATAATAACACAACTGATAAGGAATCAAAAACTATTGCAAACCATTTTACAGATTCTTGTACAACTAGGTCACTACTTGCTCCTGGATTGATAACACCAATAATCAATGAAACAAGGTACAATCCATAAATGAACATAGGCCCATAAACATAATAATCTAGATAACCTTCAGATCTAACATAAGGATTCCACCCTTCATATCGAAATGCTTCTAAAAAAGGCATATAGTAGGATTCAGAGTCTTTGTATATTTCAAAAAACCAAACCTCCTTTACTCCACTTGGATGATAAAAAGTGAAATTGTAATCCCAACCAACACTCTCGAAAATCCAAGTACCTATAAGATTTTTGATATAGAGAGATGAAATAAAAAGTGAAAGAGTAATTAGAATAACAAGGATGTTTTCCAAAGGAAATTTCCCATGAAATATCCTTAAAACGATTTTTAAGCTAGATTTACTCTTTACTCTTAATTTTGTCATTATTTCAGTTAGGAATTTCAAAACTTGAATATAAACATTTGTAAAGTTTTTTCATTGGGTTCAATCACTTCTCAGCCCTCAAAGAACAGCTGTTTAATCTCTGAAAATTAAATTCTTTGACTCGAACACTTTTCTTCAAGGTTAGGGGGTATAATTTTTATTCAAGATTTTTGTGGGTGTAAATAGGTTAATCAAGTAAAGCTGCTGCTTGTTGGTTGCTGAATAAACTTACTAAATAAGAAAAAACGAACAGTAACTCATCAGCTTGCTGATTACGGGCAGTTCAAGAGGTGTTGTGACAATCGTATCCTGTCGTTTCCCCTAATCGACTGATAAAGATAAGCTTGTAGTAGAGACTAGATATGTAACTAAAAGGAAGGAAGGAAGAAAAAAAATAGAAGTTATTGATAGATTTTAACTTCGCTTTTTACGACGATAAGCTAGTGTAACTACTGGAACAAGAGCAACAGTAATCAAGAA
>BPTO01000266.1 GCA_023705985.1 Candidatus Heimdallarchaeota archaeon
AATATTGGTTCTAAATTCATTTGATTTTTTAAAACAGCTAAATACAAACCAGAACCAGCTAATTTATGGGAAAAAATCCAATTCTTAATCGGTGTTATTTTAATATTTTTAATTCCAGCAATCTTTCTTATTATAGAGCAGAAATGGATATTCTTGGGAATTTGTGCTTTTGGTGTAGTTTTGTGGTTTATTATTATTCAGTTGAAAGTATGTACTGACTGCATTAATTTTTCTTGTGTACTCAACAAAGTACCAAAGGAAATTAAAGATGAATTTATTAAGAAAAATAAAGTAATGCACAAAGCTTGGAAAGAAAGTGGTTATGATTTTGATTGCTTGGAAGATGAAGAAATAAGCTAGAAAAGTTGCCAAAGAATATATTTCTGCTCTTCCATCTGGAAAAGGAATTTCTGTTTCAAATTCAGTTTTTCTATCTCTGCTAATTCTTCTTCCGATAATCTCATCCCTAATAAATACCATTTTTTATAAACCCATTCACTCTTAAACCATTTTGATAACTCAAAAAGTAATTTTTTATATAATCCTAAGTTCCATCCTGTTGGTGTGATCCAGAACGAAAAACCTGGAGCTGTTTCTTCTATATCCCATTGTTTGAAAAGTCTATCATTGAAAAATGCGAATTTTAGAAATGGAACAATTGGTTTGATGAAAAGACAGCCATAACAGACTGTTTCATCTTTATCCAGTATTGTAAAGGCAAATTCCTTCCTGTCATTGTGATCTTGTTCGTGCCTTGTAATCTGCTCGAGATTCTCTTCTTTTGGAAATCCTTCAGATCTAAATCCACTCTCAATTACTGCTAGGTAATCAAGTTCATTATCAGTACTCTTTAGTTGTCTAACTTTGATATTGTCAAAGATTAGTTCTGTAGGTACTTCTTTGTTTTTTGGAAAAAATGAACCCATGTGTACTACCATTCTTGGACATTTATAAGATTTAACAAACAGAAAAAGAGATTATTGATGCAGGGAAGATAAAATCTGTCATAGATAGAAGCTATCCGTTGGAACAAATTGTCGAGGTTCATAGCTATGTTGATAAATGGCAAAAAAAGGGACAAATAGTAATAACTTTAGACAATATTTAGATGAAACCAATCCGGGTATAATCTGAATTCATTGGTGTATTAGAAATGGGTTATTATCTTAAAAACACGATAAGATATTGGAAAACCACTATCAATATAATATTACACTTATCTAAATGGTCTGAGTTTGAAATTACTGTTGATGATTTACTTGATTGCATAAACTCTAACTGGTCTCCGTTAATAATTGATATTCGAACTGTTCAGGAATTTGCTGATGGACATATTCCAAGTGCTAGGTCAATCTCCCTTACGGAACTAGCATCTAATTTAGAGAATCTTCAGTCATTTAAAGAAAAGGAAATCGTCACTATTTGTCCGGGAGGGGGATTATCTTTGGTTGCTTTTGATATTTTGGTCAAAGCAGGTTTTAAAGATGTTAAGAGCTTAAGAGGGGACATGAATTTGTGGCGCAAAAAAGGATATCCCACCACTACAGCTGAAGATATTAATTACCTTCTTGAAAATATCAAACCTGGAACTTTAAAAAGCAAAGCTAAAAAATTTGAAGGAAAGCAACCCCCTAATGAAAAATACAAGGGTGAAGTACACCAAACCCTAGATGCACGCAATTTAAGCTGTCCTAAACCTATCTTAAAATCCAAGAAAGCATTGAAAGCATTAGAAATTGGTCAAGTGTTAGAAATTCTAACCACTGATCCTGGGAGTAAGACTGACATTCCAGCCTGGGCTCATGTCTCGGGTCAGGAACTCATTTCTGCGGAAGAGAGCGGTCCCAAAGATTATCGCTTTCTTATTAGGAGACTGAAATAGATGTAGTCGATCGAGTTGGTTATACAATAATTATTAACATATAGCTTTATTAGTACTCAAACAGATTGCTAAATGTTTGCTATGGAAGAAAAACAAAGATTTCTTCTTGGATTAACCATATGGACTTGGATAATTGGAAGTATAATTGGAGTTCTATTTGTATTTGTAATGATTAATGATTTTTCAGGTTTAGAATGGTTTGGTAGTCCAACTTCTGGAATGATTGTTCTTATAGTGTTGATGACTAGTTTTTATCTTATTTTTAGAAGTAATAACATCCAACCATCTATAATTGTTATAATTTGGTTTTTCTTTCTGTTTTTAGCTACATCTATTAGCATGATCGCATTTGCTTATACTAGTTTAGGACAATGGGAAGATTTTCAATCTATGCCTTTAATGGGGACGTTTCTTCTAGTTCTATGGGCAGCAGGAGTGCATTTCACTTTGAAGGACAGGCAACGAAAACCGCTGTACATACTAACGCTTTGGGCTGTAGTTCTATTTCTTACAATTACAATTACTATGATCTCTTTAGGATTTGGTTTATTTGGTAGCTGGGAAGAATGGCAATACTATCCAATTATAGGTTTTGGAATATGGGCTCTTCTATCAGTAATTGTTTATCTAATAATGAAAACACCAATAATTTCATGGATAGATTCAGTTTTTTACTGGTCTTGGTTCATGTTTATAGGTATAACTACAAGCATGTTGAGTGTTTTTATTGTGTTATTGAATTATGAAGACATCTGGCCATTTTATCCAATGGCTGGAACACTAGCATTAGCAACACTATTTACAACTCTAAAATTGTTTATGAGAAACTCAAAAGTTACAACTCTAGATTAAATAATGATTAGAGAAGATTCTTAAGTAGTTTGTTTCTGGAAACAGCTAAAAGCAATGCTTTCTGAAAAAGAAATGGACTTTTCGTGTTTAGTTCGAGTTCTTTTAGTTTTTCCTTTCCTTCACTTATACTTTCAAGAGAGAAAGAAGTTATTATAAGGGACATTGAAACAAGATTTTCAAGTTCTTTGCCTATCATACTTGACAGCTTTGAAATGCTCTTTTGTTTGTTATCCTCGAAGATTTTCTTGAAATAGTGACTTGTTTTTACTCCAGTTACTTTTGCTGATTCTAAATTCATTGATGTCATCTTCTTCAGAACTATTTTTTGCTCTAATAGCGAATCATAGGTTTCTTTAGACATACCATGTAATTTAGCCTCTAATTCATATTTGTCTTTTTTATTCAACTCTTCGACAACCCATTCGTTTATGTTTACTTTTTGATGTTGGCAGAACATCGATAGAGTGTCAATAACAATTTTCACAGAAGGTTTATCTCCAATAATTGAAATGCGTTCGCCTACCACTGTGGAATATATCGCTTTACCTATATTTCTACCTCCAACAATCGACAATAATGATGGTGATAAAATATCTTTGTTTAGCAAAGAGAATCGATTACCTGGATCCTCAATCTTTCTTATCTCTTCTAGAATATCATCGATATTGAATTCAGTCTTTTGAGTTGATATTTCAGCCAATCGTTTCTCTAAAAATGGAAAAAGCCTAAACAATGTATGGTCAAGCAAATTGGGAAACTTCAAAACACCTACACCTGTTTTGTTGCCAACTGGGTAAGCTATATTACATGTTACATATTTTTGTTCTGGAAAAAGTGTTATAAATGGAAATAATGAACCTTGGAATGTTTGATTTACTTTGTGAGCATCTAAAATTTGTGCCACCTTTGAAATTTGGTGTCCTTCTCCCTTTATTTTTTCTATTTCCCATTTTTTACCAGAGTGAATAATTGTAAAAGTGGAGATTTCGGCTTTGTTGAAGGGTTTATCTGTGAGTTTGAGTTGTAAATTCTGGACATCAAACATACATTGTTCAAGTATTAGTGCAGCTTCTCCTTCTGATAATAATTCTGAATCTGCTCCTTCCAGAAGATTTTTCATAGACTGCTTTATTTTTTCGAGAATCTGATTTAAGACAACAATAGAAGTTTCACTTTCATCTGTAATAGATTCAACAATTAGAACAAAATCATTAACTCGTATGAATGATACTATTCGGTCATGGAATGAGACGGATTGTAATTCTCT
>BPTO01000267.1 GCA_023705985.1 Candidatus Heimdallarchaeota archaeon
CGAGATAAGGCCACGTGTCTGGAGTTCAGACGTGTGCTCTTCCGATCTCATAAGAATTCATAAAATCTATAAAGTCTGCTTTTCTTATGGTTATACTAGTGAAATTACTCTCAGTTTTGATCAATTTCTAGAAGTTAACACATTCATTGAAAATATTCAAAAAGAGAAAAATATTCAAATATCCTTTTTTCCTTCTTCCACTAACCTTCTTCGACCAACAGCAGACTTTATAGATTTTATGAATTCTTATGGATATCTCACAGTTTCATTGGATTATGAAAATCTAATTAAAAGCAAGAAAGCTATGAAGAATTTAGAACTTTTTGATGATTCAGTGGTTAAACATTGTTATATTCCTATAAACTCTGAAACTAAAGATTACTATAGCATATATGTTGAATGCTTGAAACATTTTGATTTAAGTTCCTTAAGACCTGTTCGAATACCAAAAGATGCAAAATATCCTTGGACTCAAGACAATCTGAATTCAGTTGAAAAAGAGTTGTCAAAACTTATATTGAAACTACTAGAATTAGATGAAAAAAAATTACTTGAATTTTTTAATAGTTTGGGATCTTCAGACTATTTTGGTAGATATTTAGAAAAAATCTTAACAAGAGAAAAACATCTCACTAGGTGCCCTGCAGGAAGAACAGCTGTGGCAATTGACTGGAATGGAGATTACTATCCTTGCTCTGGATTGATAGGAATCGAAGATTTCAAACTCGGCTCTCTTCAAGAAATTAATCTAGAAAATATTTCACGGAAATTTGCGCAGGAGAATGTTGATGAAATAGAAACGTGCTCAAAATGTGGGATTAAGTATTATTGTGGTGGTCCTTGTCTGGATTGGAAAGTTAAAGAAGGTGGTAATGGGCTCAAAGATGTAAATTTAATAGAATGCAAGATGAATCACATTTACTTTAGGGTCACTGCATATTTTGTTTATAAAACAATCGAAAACTATCCTGAGCTTCTAAAGAAATTTATAGAAAAGAAAAAAAAGAAATTTAGGTTGAATTATGCCTTAAACTGGGAGACTTTTGTTAGTTTTTTCACCTAATGCACTTATGTGAAGAACGTGAATAGTGTGGGAAGATCATCAAATGTGTTAATTTCAAACAAGTGCAGTATTATGATGAGTAGCCAACATAAAGCAAACCAAATCACTAAGGTAGCAGCAGTTGCCCAAACAGCTCTTCTTTCTGAAATATCTGCTCCAAGCGTCCAGATAAAATAACACACAAGAAATAGTATTATACCAAATGTAACCTGACCAGCGTTTCCAATTCCTGGAATATTTAATCCAAAGACCCATATTAAAGAACAAGCAGCTGCCATTATAAGATTCAACCAGCTCCATTTCTTAACTTTTCTTCCGAACATACTAGCACACATTATTGCAGAGGCTAAATAGAACAAACCAGCGGCAATAAGAAGTGTGAAAAATACTGTCCAATCGAATGCCATATGTTTGAAATACCAAATATATAAATAAATATTCTTACTAAGAATCATAAAGGAAGAAAGAAAATATGGGTTGATAATATTCATGACCTTTTTCCGAGGACCAGAGGCATCAAAGGAATGTCAGATTTGTAAAAGCCCAAAAATTCTATCTAACAGTCTTAAAATTTGTAAAGATTGTGTTAAAAAAGGTAGCACAGTTGTGGAGGAGCAAATTTCTTTAACTCACCAAATTTCTAGACAACGTTTCAATCTCCCTGCATCCTCCCCCAATTCAGATTTAGTAAAATGCTCATATTGTTTTCATCGATGTGGGATGGATGAATCAGAGACGAGTTATTGTGGTTTAAGATATGTAAAAAACAAAAAACTAGTTTCTCTAGCAACCAGAGAGTTTGGTGTTCTTGAATATTACCTTGATCCCTTGCCTTGTAATTGTTGTGCAATCTGGTTTTGCCCAGCTGGAACTGGAGATGGGTTTCCAGAGTTTGCACATAAAGAAAGAGAGGAAAGAGGATTTTACAATCTCTCTGTTTTCTTCTATGGTTGCTCATTTGATTGCTTATATTGTCAAAATTATCATCATAAAAATGTTAAAGTTGGACGTAAAGTGTTTTCGACTGAACTTTCCAATGTTTATAAAAATAATGAGAAAATCTCTTGTGTCTGTTTCTTTGGAGGTTCACCTGAACCGCATTTTCCTTTTGCATTAAATGTTTCCAAAGAAATTCTGCAAATTGCAGAAAATGAAAATAGAATCGCTCGAATATGTTGGGAATGGAATGGATCAGGTAATCCAAATCTTGTGAAAAAAGCAGCAGAATATTCACTAAAATCGGGAGGTAACATCAAATTTGATTTGAAGGCATGGAATCCTTCTATTCACAAAGCTCTAACTGGTGTATCTAATAAAAGAACTCTTGAAAATTTTGAGATGGTAGGAAAGGAGTATTTTGGTAAACGTCGAAATCTTCCCATTCTAAATGCAACCACTTTACTTGTACCTGGCTATATAGATGAAGAAGAAGTTGGAAATATTGCTTCTTTCATAGCTTCAATCGATGAAAATATCCCCTATTCATTACTTGGTTTTCATCCTCAGCACGAGTTTAATGATTTACCCTATACATCAAGAGAATTAGCTGAAAGTTGTCAGAAAACCGCCTTAAAACATCTGAAAAACGTAAATATAGGAAACAAACATATCCTATTTTAAGGGAATCTTTTTGTCGAAGAAAAAATAAGGTTAAATGGCTATAGCAATGGTTCGAGAATCGAAACATAAATGAACATTACTAAGGTTTTTAGGAACTTCTAATAATGTGCAATATTTTTCTTTTCTTGTAAATAAAAAAATGTTTAAAGCTTCAAAGAAATAACTAGTTATCATGCAGTATATGCTAGCACCTATGGAAAAGTTGGCAGATTCTAGTTTTAGATATCTCTGTCACAAATATGGTGCTGATCTTACTTTTACCGAACTAACAAGATTTGAAACCTTAGTGAAGAAAAATAAATCTGCTTTGAAGAGGATTGTACTTTACGATGATACTCCTACTATGATCCAGATTATGGGTAAGAATGAGCAAAAACTAGAAGAGTTTATGTCTAGTTTTTCTCCTGAAAAAGGTTTTCAAGGTTTCAACCTGAATCTTTGTTGCCCTTCACAAACGTATGTTAAACAAGGTATTGGGAGTGCAATGATTAAAAGACCAACAAAAATCAAAAGAATGGTTGATATTGTAAAAAATTATGGTTATAATGTCAATATTAAGTTGCGTCTTGGAGTAAACAAAACTGAAAAAAAAGAAAAAGTATATCTTAGTTTAATAGAAAGAGTAGATGCAGATTTCTTTATAGTACATGCTAGACATAGATCCGAGTCTTATGAAATAAAAGCAGATTGGAGGATTTTTTCTGAATGTGTAAAAACCGGAAAAGACATTGTTGCTAATGGTGATATTAAAACTAAGGAGGATGTAAAGAAAATGAAAGAAATAGGTTGCATAGGAGTTATGATTGGCAGAGCTGCGATGAATAATCCATTAATATTTGGGCAATTAAAAGATATGAAAGTACCTACATTAAAAGATGTAAGACAAGAGTATATTGAATTGTGTAAGAACCGCGAATTTAATTATTCAGAGAACGTGTTAAAGTCACTAAGATAAGCTGTAAAACAAAATTGACAGCTATAGCCTTTTATGGTAATTTATAGAAATGGCTTTGACACGAGTTACAGTCACTATTTCCAAAACCATTTATAGATTCGATGAAATCGATTTTTGAAATTTTTTCACTTACTTCACATTCTATTTTTCTATCGATTATTATTCCTATTGATTGTATTTCACAAAATTCCGAAGTAGTTATCTGATCGATATGCCAGTATCTTTTCTTTTTCTTTCTTAAGTGACGATGTAATCTAGATGTAAGTCCCCCTGCTCCAAAAGCACTTCCTATATAGACATAATAACCTGTGTTAATGGTTACTTTTCTATAAATTACAATAAAAGGCTA
>BPTO01000268.1 GCA_023705985.1 Candidatus Heimdallarchaeota archaeon
AAAGTGAAATTTCTCAAGGAGGAATAAACGTTTCAGGTGGTCAAAAACAACGTTTCTCCATTGCGCGTGCTTTAGTAAAGAAACCTCCAATCTACATTTTCGATGACAGCGTATCAGCTCTGGATTTCAAAACTGACGCTGCTCTTCGTAAAGCCCTTAAACAAAAGACAGGTGATAGCACGGTATTAATGGTTACTCAACGGATTTCTACAATAAAAAATGCAGAGCAAATAATTGTTCTAGATGAAGGAAAAATTGTTGGTAAAGGTACTCATGATGAGTTGATGGAAACGTGTGATATTTACAGTGAGATAGCTTCATCTCAACTTGAACTGGAGGAATTATCATGAGTCATGGACCTGGACAATCCCGAGGAGGACCCATGAGGAGAGGACCAATGGGTAGAATGATGAAGGGAGACAAGGCTAAGGATTTCAAAGGATCAATGGTCAAACTCATCAGTTATCTAGGGAAATATAAATTAATAATAATAATTGCAATAATAATAGCTATAGCTTCCACAGCTGCTACTATTATTGGACCTAAAATTCTGGGAGAAGCTACTACCTCGCTTTTTGAAGGATTGATTGCAGTTGTAAGTGGAACAGGAAAAGTTGATTTTGATTTTATTGCTAAAATCATCCTTATTACATTGTCATTGTATTTATCTTCCGCAATATTCAATTATATTCAAGGTTGGATTATGGCGAGAGTTTCCACAAATATTTCTTATCGACTCCGAAAAGATATATCCGAAAAGATAAATCGAATGGAACTCAAGTATTATGACCGCACAACACATGGAGAAATACTCTCACGGATAACCAATGACATTGATACAATCAATCAAACCTTGAGTCAGAGTATCACTCAGATAATTACATCAATAGTAACTGTACTTGGTATACTCATCATGATGTTTACCATTAGTTGGATGATGACCCTAGTAGCATTAATAATAATTCCTCTATCAGGAGTCGTGGTTGCTTTTATTGTTAAACGATCCCAAAAACATTTCGCTCAACAGCAAGAGTATATTGGGCATGTTAATAGTCATGTGGAAGAAATGTATGGAGGTCATATTGTTATGAAAGCATTCAATGGAGAAAAGAAAAGTCAAGAAAAGTTCGAGACTTATAATACGACTCTTCACCTTTCTGCTTGGAAATCACAATTCTATTCTGGGTTAATGATGCCGATTATGACTTTTATTGGCAACTTAGGATATGTAGGAGTTGCTATCCTGGGTGGGTGGTTAACTATACAAAAAGTTATTTCAGTAGGTGATATCCAAGCTTTTATTCAATATATACGCACATTTACACAACCCATAGCTCAACTAGCAAACATTTCAAACGTTCTACAACAAACAGCTGCAGCAGCTGAGAGAGTATTTGAATTCTTAGGAGAAACTGAAGAAGTAGCTGAATCAACCAAACCTATAAAATTAGAAAAGGTAGAAGGTCTTGTAGAATTTAGTAATGTTAATTTCGGTTACAACCCCGAAAAAACCATCATACACAGCTTTTCAGCAACTGCTCAACCAGGACAAAAGATAGCTATTGTAGGACCAACTGGTGCCGGTAAAACAACTATGGTAAAGCTCCTTATGCGTTTCTACGATGTAAATGATGGAGCAATTTTAGTTGATAACAATGATATTCGCGATTTCACTAGAACTGATTTACGTGATATGTTTGGTATGGTTCTACAAGATACTTGGCTATTCAATGGTACTATACTCGAAAATATTCGCTATGGAAGACCTGATGCTACTGATGCAGAAGTTGTTACTGCAGCTGAAGCTGCACATGTTGACCATTTTGTTAATACCTTACCTGGGGGTTACCACATGGAGCTCAACGAAGAATTGACCAATATATCTGAAGGACAGAAACAACTTCTTACAATAGCAAGAGCAGTACTAGCTGATCCGGAGGTACTTATACTAGATGAAGCGACTAGTTCAGTAGATACAAGAACTGAAATCCTAATCCAAAGAGCAATGGACGATTTAATGAAGAACCGAACAAGTTTTGTTATAGCTCATCGTTTATCAACAATCCGTGATGCAGATCTTATTCTAGTAATGAATGAAGGGGATATTGTAGAGCAAGGTACTCATAACGAATTGCTTGAACGTGGAGGATTCTATGCTGAACTACACAACAGTCAATTTGAGGTAACAGAAGAGATTACAGAAACTGATTCTTAAGTAAACAATGCAAATCTATATTCAGGGAGGAAATAGATTTTTTCAATGGTCAAGTTTTAGATAGGTTTTGAGCTCATCTAGATTAGTAAAATCATTCATACTCAAATCATTCTCACTTAGATATTTGCGCAGGATTTCTTCAAAATTATCCGCGAGCTTGATTAAGCTATCAAAATCCTGAGAAGATATGGCATTTGTAAAATCTGGAAAACCATAATTATCATACTTTTCCCGGTATTCATCATAATGAAGAAACTGCCCCGCTTTTGTCCATTTTTTCTCCTTAACCCAAAGATCCCGTGCAACTAATGCTTGAAGGTCATGTACACCATAAGAAGCTGAAATTATGTCCTTATGACGAGCAGCTTTTCTAATTTTATTTAGAAATTCAAACGAGCTAACCTCTGTATCCAAAAATGCTATACCTACATCAGTCGGATACTTTACGTTCATCTCAATCAAAATTGTTCTTATATTGTTAATTACTCGTGTTGCAGTTAATAAAAGAGTATCATAATCATCTTCAGAAGCCAATTCTTCTGTATCAGAGATTAGATTTTTGGGAATAATGGCAAATTCCTTGACCTCATATATATTTGTCCCCCAATTATTGATATAGTAGCGATTATTTATCTTGGCTAGTATTATGGCAATAGAGATGACAATGAGCAAGGCGTTGTTCCTTGCCTCAACGATATCCTGTTTTTCTTTAGCAAAATAGATCTTACCAAGGAATTTGTAGAGGTCATTGAAGATTTTATTGGCGATTTCCAAATTTGTCTCCTTATGTGCAGTAAGGTTCTTCAATTTATCCCTACAATTCTCAAATCTGATTTTAGATTTCTCATCCTTGTAGTAAATTATTTCACAAGTAGATATGGTCCCTGCTTGAAGGACACTTGATCCATCAACAGCAGGATAGTTATTTGAAACATTCTCAATGCTTTCCCATTCCATGGTCCACAAATCAACTGGAATATCTTTATACAGAAAGAACCATTCAGCATTGGTATTCTTTCTCTTATCAACCACAGCAAACATTTCCAGGTCAGAACTAGGCTCATGGGTTCCTCTAGCCCTTGAACCATATATAGCAATAAGATCGATTTCTTGACCAAATTTCTTTATTGTTGCCTTTTTTATAAGTTCAACAATGGTGTCTACATCACCCTCGAATGTCATGAACTCAAATAGCTATTTTTTGTTTAAAAGGTTTATTTCTGTGTTCTTTCCATCCTGCCTGCATTTGAAAGCTTGTCCCTCTTCACAATAGTATCATCTTAGCAATCAAGTATCCTTCTTTTTCAACAAACTTTTGTGTGAAATATAGGAAGGATTTATTTTATATACTTTAGAATATCAGGGAATTCTCTAATAGTAATTATTTTCTCGCTGGCATAACACTCTAGCGGATCAAAGAGAATGGGAGTCATTCCAACTTTCTGGGCCATATGGGCATCCAAGCGCAAATCATCACCAACATGGATAATCTTTTCTGGATATTTTGTATTCATTTTGCTCAATGCTATCTCGTAAATCTCTATCTGTGTTTTATTATAACCAACATCCTCAGTGAGGACAAAAATATCAAAGAATCCGAGAACACCCAAATCTTTCAATGTAGTCCTACAAAGATCTGATGAAGCATGACTATTTTTCTCCACTTTTCCCACATTTAAGTTAGATTTTTATAGTGAAATCTAATAGAAATAATGATTCAAGAATGACGAGAAGTGGGGTGAGAACGACTGTAAAAGTGAGA